>DAIMKZ010000082.1:0-10405 GCA_036721445.1 Candidatus Delongbacteria bacterium | reverse complement strand
ATTTCGGTAACTGAATTAAATGACCCTGACTCACTTATAAAACTAGGGTATTTAGAAACGGAGAGAAAGATACTTGAGATCAGAGAACTTCTTAAAGGTAATGAAAGTAAGACTCAAAAGAAAGCTTCCAGACCTGCAGATTCTCACGTAATAGTCGGTAATACTTCATTTAATCAAAAAGAAATCGCTGATGAGCTGAAAGATGTTACTTATGCAGATGACGCTGTATCATCCGTAAGAAAGTTCTATATAAACAGAGGTTTCATTTTATGCAGTGTGACTCAGATAAGAGGAGAAAAGGATACACTAAAAATAAATGAGGGAAAGCTGAAAAGCATAAGAATCACCGGAGATACTTTTACAAGGAAAAAATTTATCAGGGAAGAGTTGTCGGTTTCAACCAGTAAATCCCTGAAGCTGGATGACCTTGAAAACTCTGTAGACAACCTGTACAGTACCGGACTTTTTGACAAGGTAAATTACGAAATAGATAGGGACAAATGTGAGGTTACTTTTTTTGTGGAAGAAAAGCCATATCGTTTAATCAGGCTCGGAGCAAATTATCAGACCGACAAAGGTTTTCTCGGGCTGATCGAAATTGCAAATAAGAATGTTTACGGTAAAAGAGCTGAGGTTTACGCAGGACTGACTTTCGGTGAAAGTTTCAACAGGTTTGAACTGTCGCACTACAATCCCTTTATGCTAAGGTCAACACTATTTTTTGAAGTTATGCCCTATTATCAGGTTAAAGACAGGAATTTTTATGATCAGAAGCACGAGCAGATCGAATCTCTCAGATATAAAGAAGAAAGATATGGAGCAGGTCTGAATCTGGGATTCCAGATATTTGACAATTACCAGGGTATGTTCTCTATTGTTCAGGAATTCATTGACAACGACTCGGAATTAAATGAAAGAACTTCGGGCATTTTCAGAATTCTGGCAGACAGCAGGAACGATAATGTTGTGCCAAGTAAAGGTGTATTCTTTTCATGGAATATTGAAACTGGAATGTATGACTTTGATAATCTCAGAAAGTATCAGAAAACTTGGTGGGAGTTCTCAGGGCATACTAATATTTTCAGGAAGATGAACATCGCGCTTGGAGTCTCAGGCGGTACAGGAGATAATCTGGTTCCTTACAATGAAAGATATCTTATAGGCGGTATAAATATGATGCCCGGTACTTTTTTTGAGGAATATTCCGTCATCCAGTATTTCAGAGTGAAGAACAGGTATGACCTTCTTATAAAGGACTCGGCTTTTTTTGACCTTTATTTCTCCTGTGCGTATTTTCTTAATGCTTTCTGGAATGATGAACCTGAGATAGAATGGAGCTACAGAAAATTTCTGAGTTCTTTTTATTCAGGAATAATCCTTAATACTAAACTGGCACCTGTTGAAGCCGGAGTTGCCGTTACAGCGGGAAACGGAACAGTTAAAAGCAACAGCAGAGTATTTCTGTCGGTGGGATATCCGCTTCAATAATTTCTGTGAAAATATTTTTTATTTTTCTATTGACATTATCTCATCTTAATTGATATATTCGTCGGAAAAATTTCCGTGTTAAATAAAAGAAGGGAATTCTAAATGGTAGACCTGGATATTGATGAAATTATCAGAGCGATGCACGAAAAGGCTGAGGACATAACATATTATCTTAACAAAGAAACGGGTGAGATAGTTTATATTGACGAGAATATAGCTTCAAGCGTCGAAGACGATTACGAGCAGCAGCTTACAGCGCTCGAAGAATGGAGTACCGATTCTGAAGATGATGACATGTACCATGAGAAAATCTATGCACCTAACGAAGAAGTAGATGAAAAGGAACTTATAAAAAGGATAAGGTTTATCAAGCAGGACGATTATGAACCGATACCGACAATAACAATAATGGAAGTCAAGAGAATTATTGAACAATACATGAATTCGATAGATGAATTTAATCAGGACCTTAAAGTTACGATTATGACCTCTATAGCTAATATCGCTAATCTGGAAGAGATTGAAGAAATACTCGTTAAACATATCGGCGACAAGGAAAGGTGGGACAATTACTATCATGCTGAAATCACCAAAAAAGTAAGTAATTGGCTTAAAGGAATAGGATACGATATATAAAATTTCTCTTTTTTATTATTTTAAAAAACATTATAATTCGGTATGATAAATCAAACCGAACTTGATACAGCAGCAGATATTATAGCCCGAGGTGGTATTGTAATAATCCCAACAGATACAATTTACGGCTTTTCGTGTGATCCCGAAAATGCAGAATCAGTTTTAAGGCTTAATAGTCTGAAGGGAAGAGAGAGGAAACCTTACATTATTTTAGATTCAGATTTTCAACGCTTTAAAAAGTACATAAATTTTAACAATTTCTTCATTACTTTTACAGATTTTCTTTTTGAAAATAGCCTTTGGCCGGGAAATATTACTGTTGTAACGGAAAAGAACTCAGATCTTGAGTATGAATTCTGTAAAAATATCAATAAGATAGCTGTCAGATTAACAGATTTTTATCCGGTTAAATATATTACGGATAAATTTGGAAGCGGAATTGTCAGTACCAGCGTAAATACTTCCGGAAGTGAGAATCTAAACGATGCTGATGTCATTGTCAGGGAGTGGGGAAGTAAAGTAGACCTTATTGTGAAATGTGAAAGTACAGGTGATAAAGCTTCAATGATAATTGAGTTATTCAATGATGAGGAAATGATCAGAATTCTAAGGTCTCCGGATGATCTTTCTGCTGATAAAATCAGAAAAAAATTCAGGGTGCTTGAATAAAGTATGTCTCTATTTATATTTAGCCAGTATACAAAACCGGAAGGCACGATAAAATTCGACGATCTTGTAATGAATGCAAGGCAGAAGGGTATTAAATTTCTTGGCTTAACAGATCACGGGAATTTTTCAGGAATAGCGGAATTTTACTCAAAATGTATCGATTTCGGCATCAAGCCCGTCATTGGTATAGATTTTTTCTGCAGATTGGAGAACGGAAGGTATACAAGGATAGAATTATTAATTAAAAATTACAGAGGCTATAAAAAAATATTGCGGATAGTTGAAAAATTTAAATATTCCGAAAGAACCTGCTATTGCGATGCGGATGATATTGCAGGTGTGTCGGATTGTTTCGTATGTGTTAATATGTATAAATTCGATGTCCTGTCCGAGTATTATGAATTAGAGAAAGATCCTCTTTATGTGCTGAAGAGAATGAAATTGTCTGTCAATGATCCCCAAGATATTTATTTTGTCTGTTATTCAGATGTACCTGAACATGAAAAAACAGTCAGAAACGATATTTTGTCATTAAATGCAAAAAATCAAATTCAACTGGTAGGATGCGGTCCTGTATACTACATTAATGAGGGTGACCATAAGATCAAAGAAATGTCGTGCAGGATTTCCGGTGCCGAACAGCCGGTGCAGTATAGAAATCAGTACCTGAAGAATTCGTATAAAAATGATGACATTCCGGTGGAATCCGCAGATAACATAACCAAGATCGCAAATGCATGTTATTTCAGGCTTGAAGAAGTACCGGTAAAATTTCCCGACCTGAGTATCTCTCGAGTAATTGAATTTTCCTTTTTTGATACATTAAAGAAAGAAGTCAGAGAAATAATCTATGATCTTTCAGAAAGTATCAGATATCTTGTTAACGAAGAGCTTGCTTATATCCGAAAATACAACATATCATCTATAATACTTTTCCTCTTAGAAGTGAAACAGGAATTTTTTCAAAGATACGGAGAGGATATTTTTTTCTCAGGATTTGTTAGTGATCTACATCTGTCTTATATACTGAATCTGACTCTCTCTACTCCCGTGTTTTCCTCTAAAACATATCACAGATCCGTTCTGTCAAATAAAAAGATACACCCGCTGATAACTGTCATCGTTTCACCGGAGAACAGGCAGAAACTATTTGACTATCTGGCAGTCAGATTTCCAAACGACAGAATATGCTTCCTGAGCGATTATACAAAATGGCATTTTACATCAATTCTCTCATTACTGACAAATGAATACGGGTTGGACAAGCGGACGGCTGATGTGTTACACAGGTACTACAATAATAATTTCAGGTCATCAGGTCAGTTAAATGAAATATTGAGTATCAGTGAGGTTAAGACAGAACTTGAGAGATTACCTGATCAGAAGGATATTCTTACGACTGCGGTCTGGCTGGATGATGTTTTTAAAAGTTACACGACCAACACCAATCAGATAGTTATCAGCGGAGAAAATGTAAGAAATATAATACCGGTGATCAGTTCCGGTGATAAATCGAGAATAGACATTTCTTTTTACAACATAAGTACAGCAAGACATTTTGGGGTATGGAATATTAATATTGAATCCAACAGTTACCTGGAAATAAGGAGGAATTTCGGTCTTCAGCCAATAAAAGACATAAACCTTAATTTGCTGTCTGAGCTTCTAATACAAAAAATAAGAACCGATGAGCTTGAAATGATTCCCTACTTCAGTTCAAGTCATAATAGGGAAAAATATCTTGATATAAGCAAAGACCCTTTTTTTAATTTAATATTATACCTGGAATCGGGAAGATCGAACCTTAGCGTACTTTTTAACAGATCATCACCCGAAGCTCCGGGAAACAGAGTTATTAAAGAACTGGAAGTAACAAGGGGTTTTATTATATTCAAGGAACAGTTTTATTTTGCTTGTGAAAAACTTTTTGTGTCAAAAGAAGCTAAAGTACTTAAACGAAGGCTTCTGGAGTCTACAAGCATGATACAGCTGAATTCGATTCTTAATCAGCTCTCGGAAAATAAACATTGTATTGAAAAATGCAACTACATCAGATCAGCCGTTCAGCCAACCGTTTTTTACCTATCTTTAAATGAAGCATCATCTAGAGTAATTATAGCTTTAAGAATACTTGAGCTTAAAATAAAGCATACAGACCTGTTCATAAAATATATTTTTGAAAGGGAAGTAAGGTCAGGCGGAGAATGGAGAAAGTATATAAGATATCTTTCCGGATCAGGGTATCAATTCATAAAAATTTCTCCTTCAGGTATGATCAGAGAACCTAATATTAGAAGTAAAAGAATTTACCTTCCTCTTTACTGCATTAGAGGAATATCTGTGAGTGTGTCTGATTATATTTGTGATCTGATCGAAAAGAAAGAACCGGGAACATTTCAGGAATTTCTGGAGATAACCGACAGGGATATTATAAAGCACAATATCGTTGAGATAATGATTAAGGCAGGTTATTTTGATCTTTTTAATACAAACAGAAAGCAGCTTGTATATTTGAATGACCAGTATTTCAAATCTATAAAAATGGAAGATGCTTCAAGGCAAGAGCTTTTTGAGGTTTCCGATATTGAAATGACTGTTCATAACACTGAAGATTACTCTTTTGAAGAAAAAATGAGATTTGAAGAAGATCTGACAGGAGTAGTTTTTACTTCAGCTCAAGGAAGCCCGTGTGAATTATGCGGTTATCTTGACGGTAATAAAGGCGGTACTGAGTTCAGGGATAATGATATTTATAAGAGCAATGATTTTACTCTTCATATATCTCTGAACAGCAGCGATTCCGAAAAAATAGATAAAATCTCGGGTTTTTTATCTGAGTACGGCAGCTGTTTTATTGAGATCTATTTTTCAGATACAAGGCAGACAGTACAGCTAAAAGGCAAGATAGACCTCAACGATCTGGTATTTTACAAAATAAGACTTATACTAAAAGAAATACCTTTTTACATCAGTATAAGATAAAAGTGCTATTTTATTTTATCTTCCACAATATTTAAAATCTCGCCCGTAAGCTTTTGAAGCGGTGTGAGAATTTCGTTCATCGCAAAGGTTGTACGGATCTTATAGTTATCATCGTCAGCGAATCCGGACAGATTGATCTTGACATTCAATGCTGCACTTTTAACACCCGCTTCAACGAGAAGAGCTCCAACTCCTGCATCACTTGCGGCATTCTTATTCCCGATCTCAGCGATCCTTTTTAGCGGTTGGATCAATTCCGATATTTTTTTCATAACTTTTAACGGTATATCCGTTGCGCAGACAGTCGCATCGTAATATTTTTTTTCTGCGGCTTCAATCTCATTCCTATCTTCTGATTTTTTTGCTTTTGATCTTGCGCTTAGCGCATCCATGAGAACATTGAAAGCCTCTGTATCTGCGTCAATAAGATGAAGAAGCTCATTTTTTCTGTTTTGAAGGTCTTTAGCCAGTTCATTAACCTCCTTGTCGAAATTGTTATAACCTTTTTTACCGTATGTCAGGTTCATTACCATTGCTCCAAGGCTGGCTGATAGTGTACCGCATAACGCAGCTACTGAACCGCCTCCGGGCGCTGGAGCGTCAGATGACAGCATATCGCAGAAGTCGGATATTGTAAGTCCGGTCAGTTTTCCTTCATTACCCAGCATATATTCTATTACCTTTTCCTCAGCTTTAAATTCAGCTACATCTGACAATCCAAGAGACTGGGCGGCGATCTTTATGAGCTCATTATCATCAGCTCCTGCGCAAGACCCCTGCTTCTCAAGGTAATGGATACCTGCCGTGATCAGTGACTCTTTCGGAACGACTCCTACTATCTCGCTTCCCGTGACCCTGAGGCCTCTTTGTTCAGCCTGTTTTGAGATCTCATCAAAAACATGGTGCATGGAAGTTACATGATAATTTGTAAGATTTATTGAAATCTGGGCTCTCTTATAATCATCAACATACCATCCTATAGCCTTACAGTTCTTGAATAGTCCGGGTTGTTTGATCTTATTGCCGTTCTTGTCTTTAACGAACTTATCATTTTCATCTTTTAAGAAACGACCCTGCTCTCTTATATTTAATGCAATATCATGTGCCAATTTATCATTTTTTGTATTAAGATTAACATTATATGCTATAAGAAAATCTCTCGCACTTACCGCGGTCGCTCCGACTTTCGGTCTGAACTCGCAAGGTCCCTCATCGGGTTTTCTGTCAGTATGTTTCAGGTTGGATTCAAGACCTTCATATTCGCCTTGTCTGACCCATGCCAGATTTTTTCTCTCCTCTGAGGTTGCTGCATATTCATAATAATAAACAGGATAATCAAGTTCTTCACCCAGTTTTTTCCCCAGATCTTTAGCTATGATTACGCACTCTTCCATAGTAATTCCGCTCACAGGGATTATCGGACAGACATCACATGCGCCGAATCTTGGATGAGCACCTTTATGTTTTGTCATATCAATAAGCTGATGCGATCTTTTAATAGCGTTGAACGCTGCTGAAATTACATTATCCGGGTCTCCGACAAATGTTACAACTGTTCTGTTTGTGTCATAACCCGGGTCAACATCCAGAAGTTTTACTCCTTTTATTTTTCTTATTTCATCAGTTATCTGAGTTATTACAGCCATGTCTCTGCCTTCGCTGAAATTCGGTACGCATTCAATTATTTTCATGTTACGCCTCTTTTTTTTACAGTTAAACAATTTAACAGTTAAAAATAACAAAAATATCAGATTTATCAAAATAATAATTTATCGGCATTAATTTGCAAATAATGATTATATATGGATAATTCTATATTTTGGTTGACATTGAGGAGAAATATTAATAAATTTGTTCACAATAGAACAGGAGTGGTGTTATGAAAAAATATATGTTTCTAGCCTTGGTTTTGATGAATCTTATTATTTTTTGCCAGACTGACCTTAAAAAAGCACCTTCTTTCAGACTCGAAAATGCTCAGGGTGATTATGTGACGCTCGACAGTCTTGTGAGTCAAGGTCCCGTTATCATTAATTTTTGGGCGAGCTGGTGCAAGCCCTGCAAAGAAGAGCTTCCTGAGTTCAACAGGATATCAAATGAGTTCAAAGATAAGGGTTTAAAGATTGTTCTGATAACGATAGACAAGCCGTCGCAGGTTCAGAAAGCCAGGAATTTTCTTAAAACAAAAGGTATAGGTCTTGAGCTTCTGAAAGACTGCAGCATGGATACTTACAAAAGCTTCGGCGGATCTGGTACAGTGCCTTATACGTTTCTGATAGATAAAGATAAAAGCATCGTCTTTAGAAAAAAAGGACAGATCAACTACGAGGAACTTCTTTCTGAAGTTAAAAAAGTTACAAAATGATATTCTACGACGAGCCTCTTTTTCATATTTTCAGGATACTAAGTGATAAGATCAAAGAACTTAAAGTCAGTGATATGATCGAGTTCGAAGTGATTGATCCCGACTATTCTAATGAATTTTCCGGCACAATAATCAGCATGCAGGGCCGCAGGTATATATATCGTCCCTTCAAAGTATGGGCAGATCTGGCAGAGATACTTCACTGTAAGATCATGACCCCGAAAATTATGGATAATAACAGAATACTTGTAAGATATAAGCTCATTGATACTCAAAGGTCATGGCACAATCATTCAGGTGTTGATATCACTGAAAGATACGGATGCGGATCTGAATTCTCAAAGATATTTAAATTTGAAGAACCGAATTTTCTTAATGATTATTTGCGCTGTCTGAATGAAGTTGGAGTAAAGGATGGGTTAAAAATCCTCGATCTGGGAATTAACCGAGCGGATGAATTTAAAGTTTTCAATGAATTCTATAAAGACCATACCGAAAATTCAATTTTCACGGGAATTGACCACTGCAGATCTGCTTTAAGAGTGGCTTCTTCTGAACTCAGTTCAGATAATTATATTTTTTATAATGAAGATATATCTAAGATCAGTTCGCTTAACATCCCCCGGCAGGATATCGTTATTTCTATAGGCACTCTTCAAAGTCCTGAGCTTGACGGTAAGGCTGTTTTAAGATATATCGTTCAAAATCTGATAAAGGATAACGGAAGTATCATCCTCGGATTCCCGAACAGCAGATATATAGATCGCGAGGTCGTTTACGGGGCAAAAACAAAAAATTATACAGAGTCAAATCTTAATTTGCTCATAAAAGACATATCTTTTTATAAGAAATATCTTCAGCAGCACAAGTTCAAGGTTATTACATTCGGTAAATATTACGTTTTTCTTGTAGCGAAAAGAAATAACGAATAAATTCATGGTGAATAAATGGCAGTCAAAGACGAAAGTGTTAACGGTAAAATAAATGAAATAAACAGAATTACGTATTTCTCAATCGTAATAAACGTATTGCTTTCTGCTGTCAAGATATTTACCGGAATAATCGGCAACAGTAAATCAGCGGTCGCTGACGGTGTACATTCTCTATCCGACCTCAGCACTGATCTTGCAATACTGATAGGTGTTAAATTCTGGACAGCCCCTCCCGACGAAAACCATCCTTACGGGCACGGCAGAATTGAAACTCTGGTTACAGTTTTCATCGGAATTATTCTGACTGTCGTAGGATTAAGTATAGGATATGAAGCAATATCAACTTTAAGAGATTCCCATCTTGAAAAGCCCAAATGGATTTCACTGATCGGTATAGCTTTCTCAATCATATTGAAAGAACTTCTTTTCAGATGGACCATCAGGGTGGGAAGAAGGCTGAAATCATCTTCACTTATAGCAAATGCATGGCATCACAGATCGGATTCATTCAGTTCTATACCTGCATTAATAGCAGTTTCAGTTTCGATCATTTTTCCGGGTCTTGAGTTTATTGATCATATCGGAGCCGTTATAGTCGCATTTATTATAATCAAGGTGTCTCTCGGCATACTTTTCAGTTCATTCGAGGAATTGACGGATCGCGGGATTTCAAAAAAGGATATTGATAATATTAAAAATATATCGATGCAAATTCATGGCGTTAAGGAAGTTCATGCAGTGAGAAGCAGAAAATATAACTCGGGTAATTATATTGATCTTCATGTTCTGGTTGACGAGAGTTTGTCTGTTAAGAGGGGACACGATATTGCTGAGGAAGTGAAATTGTCGATTATTGAAAAAGGTCCCTCTGTTGTGGATGCTGTAGTACATATAGAGCCTTTTCAGTCGCATTCCGATAATGATGATAACAGGCACGAATTAAATACATGAAAATTTTATAAAAAACTCTTGACATTAAAATAAATTTTGAATATCTTTCGACCCGCTTTATAACTCAGAAAAAAAAATGTTAAAACTGGGCAATAAAGACCTTGACAACCTAAAAAAAAATTCTTAAATTAGCGACCCGTTTAAGAATTATGGTGGGAGTAGCTCAGTTGGCAGAGTGCCTGACTGTGACTCAGGTTGTCGCGGGTTCAAACCCCGTCTCTCACCCTTGAAATATAATGGTTCCATCGTCTAGAGGTTAGGACTCAAGGTTTTCATCCTTGCAACCGGGGTTCGATTCCCCGTGGAATCACATCAAAGTTTACAAATGTTCATTGAAATAGGCGAGATGAAGAAGAAAGAAAAAACAAGTACGAAGGCCCTG
>DAIMKZ010000081.1:0-10658 GCA_036721445.1 Candidatus Delongbacteria bacterium | reverse complement strand
ATGGCAACATAGCAGAGCCGCCTCTCCTCGTCGACATGGTCCTCGTCGATGGAGCGCTTGTGCGGGAAGATGCCTTCTTCGAAGCCGGCGATGAACACGTTACCGAACTCGAGTCCCTTGGACGAGTGTACGGTGAGCACGATGACCTGTTCGCCGCGCTCTGTGTCGTCGCCGTCCTGGATAAGCGATACTTTCTCAAGAAAGCCTTTGAGAGTCGCGTTCTTCGTCTGGTCATCATATTCTTTAACGGAAGTGAGCAGCTCCTCCACGTTCGCTTTCCGGGATTCGGCGCCCTTATCGTTCTCTTTTTTAAGATGATCGTAATAGGCTGTCCTTTCGACTATTTTAGCCGCGGTCTCCGTAATGCCGTGCGTACCGGAAATGTCTATCAGGTCAGTCACGAGCGTCAGAAATTCAGCGATGTTGTGGTGTTTCGAGCTTGAGATAGTGTCGATATTCTTAAAATCCTGAAGCGCTTTAAAAAATGTGATCTTTTTCTGTTCGGCGTAGTTCGAGATCTTAAATACCGTATCCTCGCCGATGCCTCTTTTGGGTGTGTTGATGATCCTTAACGCCGCAACCTCGTCGGAAGGGTTCACTATGATGCTCATATAGGCCAGAATATCCCTGACCTCCTTCCTTTCGTAGAATTTGTAGTCGCCGACGATCTTGTAGGGCACCCTGTTGGCGCGGAATGATTCCTCTATCGTTCTTGAAAGGTAATTCGTGCGGAGAAGGACTGCGAAATCGGAGAATTTGGATCCCGAGTCCTTGATCTTTTCGCTGATGAGATCTGCTTCATGTCTGTCGTTGACCGCCGTGAAATATTCGATCGGAATGTGCGAGTCAAGCAGAGTGCGGACATTCTTGAGCTTTCTTTCTGTGTTGTTGTTTATCACGGCAGAAGCGGCCTTAAGTATCGTCCTTGTGGATCTGTAGTTGACATCGAGTACGATCGTGCGGCAGCTCTCCCAGTGTTTTTCGAAGTCCAGGATGTTCCGGAAATCCGCTCCCCTGAAGCCGTATATGGACTGGTCGTCGTCACCGACCACGAAAACGTTGCCGTATTTTGATCCGAGCGTGAGGACTATCCTGTTCTGGACCGGGTTCGTATCCTGGAATTCGTCTATGAGCACGAATCTGAACTGGTCCTGATATTTTTCCAGTATTTTCTTGTTTGCGAAGAGTTCGAGCATCTTGAGAAGCAGGTCGTCGAAGTCCAGCGCATTGTTCGCCTTGAGTATCCTGTCGTATTCGGGCATGATCCGCCTGGCTACGCTTGTGACGGGGTCGATCGCTGTGACGGCGGAAAGGCTGGTGAAACGGTTTTTGAAATACGAGATCTTGTAGCTGATAAGCTTAGGGTCGAACATGTCGTCGGCTATGTTGAGATTGTGCATAGCCTTCCTTACGGCTGCGTGCTGCTCGGGAGAGCCGTAGATCGAGAATCCCTTTGTGTAGCCGAGCTCGTCCAGATTCTCTCTTATCAGCCTGACGCCCAGCGCGTGGAAAGTCGAACATGTGATATCCTTATGCGCGCTGACCGACTTCGAGAGTCTCTCCCTCATCTCTTCGGCTGCTTTGTTCGTGAAAGTAACGGCCAGAATGTTCTCCGGATCAACACGGTGATGTGAGATCAGTCTTTCGATCCTGCCGATGATAACGCGGGTCTTTCCGCTCCCGGCTCCCGCAAGTACAAGGCACGGACCCTCGAAATGTTCGATCGCCTGTATCTGACTGTCGTTATAGTTCATAAATTATTTTGTAGGAAAACATACCAGGAACGCGGCGCCTTTTCCGAATTCTGATTCCACCTTGATCTTTCCTTTGTAGGAATTGACCATCTGCCTGGTTATAACAAGTCCGAGTCCCGTGCCTTTTCCGGTTTCCTTTGTTGAAAATCCGGTCTCGAATATCTTGTCAATATTCTCCGGTCTTATTCCCGTTCCTGAATCCTTTATATAAAAGCATATCATTTCGCCTTTCTGAAGCGTCTTTACAGTAATCTTTTTCTTCTCACTTTTTTCAACGGCGTCGTAGGCGTTCTTTAAAAGATTCGCGAATATCTGGTCAAAGTGCAAAGGAACGCCTTTCATTTTCGGAAGGTCTTCTGCAGGCATGAAGCTTATATCTACGGGATATGAATTTTTAAGCTTTATCTTCATTGAGCCGATGTTCTTTTCTATAAGGTCGTTCAGGTCGAATTCTATCTGCTTTTCAGCTATAGAGCTTTTGATCCTGTTCGAAATGCTTTTTACCATATTCTCCATCGTTTCGAGGCTGCTGTCAATTAGTGTCATTATATTATTAGCGTTCGAATGTTCAGCTCCGGAATTAGAAAGCTCGTCCTCGAGAAGCTGATATCCTGTGATAAGGGTCTGAAGCGGGCTGTTCAGGTCGTGAACTATCGATGCGGAGAATTTACCGAGCTCGTAGAACTTCTCCATATCCATGATCTTTCTGCTCTTTGTGAGCACCTCGTCAAGCAGGTCGCGGTTCTTCTCCTCAAGGATCTTATTCTGATGTTCGATAAGCTCCTTCATCTTCTTGTTCTCCAAACCGTGCTTTACCGACTGCAGAAGCTGATTAACATCGACCGGTTTGAACAGGAATGAATAAATATGACCCTTATTAATGGCTTTTACGATGTCCTTTTTGTCGGAGTTGCCGCTCAGTATGATCTTGCAGATGTTGGGGTAGAGGTGGTGGACTTTTTCGGTCAGGTCGCAGCCTCTCATTCCGGGCATCATCTCGTCTGAAATGAGCACATCGATCTTTTCCTTTTCAAGAATGTCGAGTGCTTTTACAGGGTCGGTCTCCTTGATAACGCGGAAGTATCTTTCCAGAACGAGTTCAAGAGACTGAAGTATCATCAGTTCGTCGTCGACTAACAGGATCGTGGCTCTTTCCTCGCCCTCCAGGTCGCTTTCAAAAGAAATCTTCGTGAACATAGGCTACTCCGCAGAATAATGTAAAAGTATATGAATTGTAATAAAAGAAAAGCTCAAAAACAATTACAATATTAAAAAAAAAGCCGGAATTAACCGGCTTACTTACAAAAAACAGATCAGTTTTATTCTTCTTCAGGTACGACATTGACAGTAATCTGCATATCGAGGCCCGAATGAGATTTGTAAGATATCTTATATTCTCCGAGAAGTTTGATGTTCTCTTCAAGCTGTATCCTCTTTCTGTCCAGATCGATTCCCGCCGCCTTGAGTTCATCCGCGATGTTCTGGGAAGTGACCGAACCGAAAAGCCTGTTCTCTTCTCCGACTTTCATTTTGATAGTCACGGTCTTTTCTTCGAGCATATTTTTCAAAAATTCTTCGGATTTTTTAATCTGAGCCGCTTTATATCCTTTTGACTTTGTAGTCTCTTTATATCTGTTCATGTACGCGTCGGTAGCGGGGAAAGCAAGCTGATTCGGTATGAGATAATTTCTGGCGAAACCGTCTTTGACCTTTATCACCTCTCCGGCTTTTCCGACTTTTTCAATGTCCTGTCTTAATATGATCAACATTGTATTATCTCCTTTTTTATCTTGCTGTGTTGTCAACGAAAGGCAGCAGAGCGATTATCCTTGCCTTTTTTATAGCGTTCGTAAGCATTCTCTGATGTTTGGCGCATACGCCGGAAGTCCTTCTGGGGATTATCCTGCCCTGCTCCGTCGTGAATTTCGTCAGCATCTTGTCGTTCTTATAGTCAATATAGACCACATTCTCTTCGCAGAACCTGCATATTCTTTTCTTTTTATCTTTTATCATTTTAGCCCTCTTACCGTTTATTTAGTTATCTTCGCCGGCCGGTGCCGCAGCGGCAGCTTCTTCCTTGGCGGCGGCTTTTGCCGCTCCTGTCCTGTCAAGTTCTTCCTGTTTCATGACTTTCTTGTCGATCAAAGTTGTCATGTACCTTATCACGGAAGAATTGAGGTTCATGTCGTCAACAAGTTTCTGCGGGATCTTGTTTCCGGCATTGTACTTGTACAGAACATAATATCCGGTGGGTTTTTTGTTTATGGGGTAGGCGAGCCTTTTCTTTCCCCACTGATCGATCTCGGTGATCTCTCCGTCGGTCTTTATCATTTCCTCGTATCTGGAAATAACAGAATCGATCTTTTCCTGATCAAGTGTAGGATCGATGATCAGAACGGTTTCGTATCTCTTCATTTTGCCTCCTTCTTTTGGTCTTACGGCCGGCAGAACCATTCCGCCGGCAAGAAATCAAGCGCCAAATTTACGCTATTTTTTCAGATATGTCAATAATTATTTGTGAACTCATTAAGGAAAATTTCAGTCCTCGGCTGTGTTGAATTTGTTCATTGCCCTTTCCATTCCGTCAGTCAGGCAGAAATGAAGGGCGTCGACGCTTTTATCCGTCATGGCGCACACATCCTCTTTCAGCACTGACGGTATCTTTGAAAGAACGAGGTCGGGCAGAACATCGGGGTTCTTATCTAAGATCGAATCAATCTGGTCCGTTCTGAAACCCATTCTCAGGCGAGGAAATTCCACGGTGTCGAGGCTGTTTATTACGGACTTTATTCCGTTGTGGCCGCCCGCAGTTCCGGATTTTCTGATCCTTAGAGTGCCGAACGGGATATTTATATCGTCGAAGACTACAATGATATCTTTAGCCTCGGCTTCAAAATAATTCAGGACCTCGGCAACGGCAATTCCGGAAAGGTTCATATAAGTAGTAGGCTTGACAAGAATGACTTTCTGAGAATTAATAAAGCCGGAAGCGGTAAAATATTTACCTTTTCCGGCTTTGAATGTGAAACCGAATTTCTCTGCGAACGCATCAACGGCCGCAAAACCCAGATTGTGCCATGTGTCTTCGTATCTTGAACCCGGGTTTCCGAGACCGATAATTATCTGCACAGTAATTTCTATTTTAAATTATCAGTTATTACTTTTTTGCCGGTTTTGCGGCGTCAGCGCCTTCGGCAGGCTTGGCTCCCTCAGCGGGTTTAGCGCCTTCGGCAGGTTTAGTCTCGGCAGCACCTGCGGCAGGAACACCGGCATCGCCTTCAGCGGCTGAAACGGCTGCCCTTGTTATTCCTACTCTGCAGAGGAGCATTCCGGCAGGAGAAACTATCCTGATATTCTCTCTGACGACATCTGAAGCGTGAACTGTGTCTTTAAGCTTCATTGGTGATACATCGATGAAGATCTCGTTGGGAATGTGCTCGGCCATAGCTTCGATCTGAATATCCCTTGAATTGATGATAAGCACGCCGCCCATGTTCTTGACGCCGAACGGAACGCCTTCGTATCTTACAGGGACTTTTACGGTCACCCTTTTGCCGGGCGCGAGGCTGAGCATGTCTATATGAAGAAGTCTCCATGTTACGGGATGCCTCTGGATCTCCCTGAACACGACGCTGAAATCGCCTATCTCGGATGTGATCTCGTGGATCTTCTTACCTGATTTAATGGCTCTGTTCAGATCGATCTCATTGATATAGTATGAATGGCTGTTCTCTATACCTGGGCCGTAGAGGTTTACCGGAATGAGGCCGAGTTTCCTTTTTGCGGTAATCGCTCTTTTGCTGTCTTTCTGTTTGAGCTGCGCTTGTAGTTTTTCTGACATCTTATGCTGTCCTTTCTGTAATTTAGATTTATGCAGGGGCAGAAGGATTCGAACCTCCGGATGCCAGGACCAAAACCTGGTGCCTTACCGCTTGGCCATGCCCCTGTCCCTATAAAAAAGTGGGGGTAGAGGGATTTGAACCCCCGGTGCCGGAACCAGAACCCGGTGCCTTACCACTTGGCGATACCCCTAACTTTATCTTTATTCTTCGTTTTCCTTCTTTTCAGAAGAAGTTCCCTCGACTTGATTTGAAAGCTCTTCATGATACTTGTCGAGTATTTCTTTTTCAAGTTTTATCCTGAAATCGTCCACTATCGGATGCGCGATGTCCTTGTAGGTCCCGTCAGGAAGCTGTCTGCTCGGCATACATACGAACAGTCCGTCCTTACCCTTGATGATCTTCAGCCCTCTGATTATGAAAGCGTTGTCGAAAGTAACATGAACGAAAGCTTTAAGCTTTTCCTCGTCCCTCAAATTTACTCTGATCTCGGTGATTTCCAATGTTTCCTCCGCTATACGTTTATGGCTTTAAGAAAGTATTTATCGTCAAGGAATTTTAGAGAATTATACAATTTGCCGGATGTTTTGAAGAATCCGAAAACTGTCGAGCCGCTGCCTGACATCGCGGTTAATTCCGCTCCTTCTTTGAGCAATATTTCTTTGATCCGTCCTATTTCAGGGTATTCTCTGAATACCGCGCTCTCAAAATCGTTCGTAAAACCCGCACGGGAACCGTTCAGATCGAACCCCGGTTTTGAGACCTCGGCAAATATAACACTGTCCTTTGTTTTTGTCAAGTTCAAATTAAGATTTTTATACGCCCACGGAGTGCTGATATGGATGTTGGGATAGACCAGCAGGACTGTTCCGTTCTTAAGTACAGGCGGGATCTGAGAAAGTATCTCTCCTTTGCCTTCCGCCCATGCGCACCCGCCCTTAATGAAGAACGGTACGTCGGCGCCTAATGAAAGCCCGATATGCTCAAGTTCACTGTCCTTCAAACCCAGATCCCACAGTCCGTTGAGGGCTTTTAGCACCGCCGCCGCGTCGGACGAGCCGCCGCCCAGTCCTGCGCCGATCGGGACATTTTTCCGCAGGTGTATTCTGCAGCCTTTCCCTGCAGGGAACTTTTCCTTAAGCAGTTCTGCAGCCTTAACGCAGATGTTATTGCCGTCATCGGGGATAGGGATACCTGAAGCGGAAAAATGAACGGTGCCGTCGTCAGCGGCATCGATCTCCAGTTCGTCGTAAAAAGGTATTTCCTGGAATATCGTTTCAAGTGTATGATATCCGTCCGGCAGTTTTCCGGTCACTCTCAGGTGAAGGTTGAGTTTGCAGTTGGCGTTAAACTTCATTTCTTCTTTCTCAGATCAATGATATCGATCCCTTCGTCCTTAATGAACCTGAATTTATCTTCTGCGGCTTCTTTATTTATCCTGACGCTGTCGAGTATGAACGTGGTCTTATTGTCGTCAAGGTCAAAATATTCGATCTCGTACGGCAGAAAATCGGAATTTACTTTAACTTTAAGTCTGTCGATGAACCTCTGTTCGTTCTTAGGCGAGATCAGATCAAGAAAATATACGGTCTTCCCGTCGTCTTTTTTCTCAAAATAGTCTTTCAGGTCATATTTATCCGCGAAATCGAAGAAAAGTTTGCCGGGAAGCATTGCGTCGTCGCTGTCTTTAATGTCCTCGATAAGCACCTGTTTGTTCTCGACCGAATATCTCCATACGGTCTTTCCGTTGCTTAAGACATAATCACCTTCCGGCATTTCAACTCTGAAGGAATCGTCGTTCTTCATATAGATCTTTCCGGACATCCTGCTTTCTTCCGCGGCCAGCTCCCAAATTTGAACCTGAGTGAAATCAGCCTCGAAAGACTTCATTTTTTTATAGTTATCCTTAATGTTCGATACGATTTTTTCTCCCGAAACCGCGAATGCTGAAAGTGAAAGTGTTAATAAAAGTATCAGAAAATTTCTCATGCCCGCTCCTTAATTTAGGGATTGTATAATAAGCATTTAAAGCGCTCATGTCAAATCTTAAACATTTTAGAATGATATTTGTTTAGAATTTTGTTATATTTAAAACGAATAAAATTTTGGAGAGAAATTGGATCAGCTCGATAGACTTGTCAATATCATGAAAAAGCTTCGGGACAGGGACTCAGGATGCCCTTGGGACCTTAAGCAGACGCCTGAGAGTTTGAAGAAATACATTCTCGAAGAGGCTTATGAGGTGCTTGAGGCTATTGACGAAAATAATAAAGAAGAACTTAAAAAAGAACTTGGCGATTTATTGCTTCAGATAATATTCCAGTCTCAGATAGCTGATGAGAACGGGGATTTTAATATTGAGGATGTGGCTGAAAGTATCTCGGACAAGCTTGAGAGAAGACACCCGCACATTTTCGGCGAAAAGAAGACCTTAACTTCCGATCAGGTAAAAGACAACTGGGAAAGGATAAAGAAAGAAAAGGAAGGAAAGGAGCGTATTCTCGACGGCGTTCCCAGATCGTTCAATGCGCTTTTGCGCTCGTTGAGGCTTCAGCAGAAGGCGGGGGCGGTCGGTTTCGAATGGCAGAACTCGGTAGATATTCTCGAAAAGGTCAAAGAAGAGATCGACGAGCTTGAGCTGGGCATAAAGAACACCGACATTCCGAATATCGAGGAAGAGATCGGGGACATTCTGTTCGTGATGGTAAATCTTGCAAAAAAACTTGATGTAAACCCCGAGGACGCCCTTCAGAAGGCTAACAACAAATTCATAGAAAGATTTAATTATATTGAGCATGCGGTCGAATCCCAGGGGAAAAAGATGGAGGAGCAGAGTCTGGACTATCTAGACTCGCTCTGGAACGAAAGCAAGAAGAGCGGAAAATGAAGGAAACCATCACAAGCCTCAATAACGCGAAAGTGAAAGAGCTGGTCAGGTTCAGGCAGAAAAACGGTAAGACAGCTGAAAATGAGATCCTGATCGAGGACGAAAGAGAGATTTTGAGGGCGATAGATGCCGGGATCAGGTTTATTGAAGTCTACATCTGCGAAGAGCTTATCGGAACGGCAGGCAAAGATACCTTGAAAGAAGTTCTGAGCCTGAGCGGAAGCGTTTTCCACCTGACCAGGCAGGTTTTTGAAAAAACGGCCTACAAGTCCGATCCTTTCGGAATAATCATCAGAGCTGAATTCCCCGCGAAAAAGCTTTCCGATATTTCTGAAAAAGAAGACTTTATTCTGGTTGCCGAAAGGATCGAAAAACCGGGAAATTTAGGAGCGCTGATAAGAACAGCGGACGGCGCGGGGATAGACACGATCATACTCTGCGACAAGATTACAGATTACAGGAATCCGAACACGATCAGAGCTTCGACGGGAACTATATTCTCAAAAAACATAGTCGAAGCTGCTTCGTCGGAAGCGATAAAATACTTAAAGAGTAACGGATTTCAGATAGTTTCGGCCGACCCGTATGGCAACAAAGTGTACTATGAAGCCGATTTGTCGAAAAAGACAGCTGTCGTCGTCGGCTCGGAAGCCTTCGGCCTCTCCGAAGAAATGAAGAAAAGCGCGGATGTCCTCGTCAGCATTCCAATGAAAGGCGTAGCGGACTCGCTCAATGTCAATCAGGCCGCGACTATTATTCTATATGAAGCGTTAAGGCAGAGAAACAGGTAGAGTTATTTTGAAGAATTTAGCTCTTTTAAGATATTACTGATACCATCTTTATTAATTTTTCCCGATGCAACTTTCATCATCATAGGATAAAGTTTTTCGTCAGGATCATCTATAATTATTCCATTGAAATCCAGAAATATAAGACCGGTTACAAGAGCAACCCTTTTATTACCGTCAACGTAGGGATGGTTCTGACAAAGGTGGTAGATATAGGCCGATGCCATTTCAAAGAGATCATCATGAAGAAAATAACCGTCAAATGTTGATTGCGGTATCGAAATAGCGGAGCTCAAAAGAGAAATATCTCTGATGCCTTCAATCCCTCCGTATAATTCTATCTGGTCGTGATGAATATCTATTATTTCGGCAAGGGTCAGGAAAATAATTTCTTTATCGGTCATTTTGCGAGTTTCTTTAAAGTCTTGCTGTGTTTTACATTGATTCTCTCGAGTGAATTCCTCAGCATATTGGTTCTGCTTAAGCCTCTAACGGGGGAAATAATTATATTTATACCGTCAGTTGATAATTCCAGGTTTGTATTCTCATCTATATGCAGCATCTCGATTATCGGCTTATCAATGATAAGAGCCGAGCTGTTTCCGTGTTTCACCAGTTTTTTGATCATAATTACTCCTGCAAACAAAATTTATGTATATACAATATATATACGAATAAAAATAAAATCAAGCGATATTTTCTCAAGTTACGGAAGGATTATTTATTTCAACATTATCATTTTTCTCGTTTCAGCCTTACCGTTTACGGTCAGTTTATAATAATATACGCCCGAATTAAGTCCGGATGCATCAAAATTTACGGTATGGTAGCCTTTTTCCTTTTTTCCTTCGAATAAGGTCTTTACAAGCTGCCCTTTTGTGTTATAAACCGAGAGATTCACTTTCGAGTCATCGGCGAGGCTGAACTTTATCTCTGTGGCGGGATTGAACGGGTTCGGGTAGTTCTGGTAGAGCTCGAAATCAGATGCGACAGTTGAAGGTTCCTCTATACCACCGTATAAATAAGCCACATACCAAACATGAAGGAACTGCTGATGATCCAGATAAGTCACTTCCCATCCTGCGTAATCAGTGTACTGGCATGCAGCATAGGTGCCGATATCCTCGCCTCGGTTTGTACCTCCGTGTGTCGCCAGTGTCCATCCGTCTTCGTGAAGAGCCGATGTTAGAGTTACATTTGCCGCATAGAGGAGCGTGTCGGCAGGAGTTCCTTTCTCATTTTCCGGGACAAACTGATATCCAGTTTTCCATGAATTTCCGCCGTCCTGCGAAAGTATAAGATATCCGTCGTTAAGATAGTTATATGTTGTTTGAATATCGCTTTCAGGGAACCACTGAGCTCTCGACCACGGTTTATCCATCCATCCGGC
>DAIMKZ010000080.1:0-11105 GCA_036721445.1 Candidatus Delongbacteria bacterium | reverse complement strand
TTAAAAAATATTTTTTTTTACTGAAATGACTTTTATCACAAAAAGAAAAAGACCCCCGAGAGGGGGTCCTTTACCTGCTTATCGTAAATATGTCCGAAAAAGATTATCTGTGCTTAGCTGTGTTCTGTACGAATATCGTTTTCGGCGATTCTTTTGTTGAGTTCTTAGCTATGATATAGAAGAACATCTTCGTTTCAGTTCCCGTATAGGTGTATTCGCTTGTTCCGACGTTTGTCAGAAGTCCGAATGATCCGTAAGGATTGACCGAAGTGTAGATGTCATAGCTTGTCGCGTCGGCAGAATCGTCCCAGTTCAAAAAGACGTTGCCGCTTACGATAGATGTCGTCACGTTTGCCGGAACCGCAGGAATTACCGGTCCGCCGCCTGTACCCGGAGTATATACATTAATACTGTTCGAAGCGGCAGACTCTCCCGCAGGGTTCACGTAAGCAGCCTTGATGTAGTATTCGTATGTACCTTCAGCAGAAGGAGCGTCGGTATATGATAATGTCGTTGAAGTTCCCGCAACAACGCCGTCTCTGTAGATGTTGTAGTTGTTGATGCCTTTTGTTGTAACTACATCAGTATCCGCGATCTGCCTGTCTCTTTTGTCTGTCATTGAGATCTTGTCTGCAAGGTCTTCAGCTCCGACCCATCCGGCTCCTTTAACTATCGGATCAGGATCTCCGCCGGTAACATGAGCCATCAGAGCGTAAGACAGCGGTATTCCTCCTGACTGAACATAATAGTTATACGAATCTTCAAGAGTATAGAAGAAATAGCAGTTGATGCCGCTTGTTGAAGGTCCTGCCAGAGTTGACGGGAACCCGTTTGTAGCGTTAAGAGCCTGTACTTCAACGTTCCACGGTCCGTTAAGCTCGTATGTCTGAGGCAGTCCGACCTTATAAACCTCGCCTGGAGTAGCTGTGAGAGTACCGCTTTCCCAAAGCAGTGTTCCGTTTCCGTCGTAAGGATGGCCTTCCCAGAGCCTGATGATAAATGTATTGCTCGTTCCCCACGGGTCGTCTGACCATTCGTAGAATCCGCCGGCTATGGAGTCGATCAGCACAGGATAGTAAAGTCCCAGCTTCTCAGCTTTGAACTCGGCCCTTCTTTTTGCGCAGTCAGTATCGTCCAGATAATCGACCGTTGTTGTGCAGTTCATCGGATCAATATAAGTTGCCCAGTGCGGAGGTGTTCCGTAAGGCATATACCAGCTTAGATCGATGTTCGTGCCGTTCAGTACTCCGGTCAGATAGTCAGGATTAGGGTTAGCGTCCATATTGACAGTGATCCACGGTGATGCAAGTGACTCCCCTGTAGGATAAAGAGCTCTTACATAGTAAGTGTTGTCTCCGTCAGCGAAATTCGTATCACTCCAGTTTAGTGTAGCGCCGTCGTTAATTGTTGTCGCTAAAGAACCGTTCCTGTAAACGTCGTATCCGTCAGGATCGTCTGCAACCCCGCCTGTATACTGGCCGATAAGGATGTCGTCGAATGACATTGTGTACCAGTTCCCAGTTACCCAGACTTCAAATCCCACATAAGCGGCAACTCCGCCGAAACCGGTGATCGGAACTTCCCATTCGCTTTCGTAATCGTTCCACTCGTGATAATCAGGATCCGTCGGGTCGCCGGCGAAGGTTGCAAGCCTTGTAGAGTTGGTTGTTTTTCCCGACCATGGGCCGGTTTTTGCAACGACGCTGAATTTAGGATATGCATTTTCATCGGGATTTCCCTTAAACCTTGTCCAGAACTTTATGAAAGTATCTGAGGCGAGAGTAAACTCCGGTGAAGTGAAATATGCTGGATAAGTGTGTGCGGAAGATACTATAAGCGCGTAATCTCCGGGTCTCAGCACTATATGAGGATTAACCGATTTGGAGGTTATGGAAATAAAATCTCCACCGACATCATCTGCTGTCCATATATTGTTGCCTGCGCCGTCCATGAGCCACTGCTGCCATCCTGCGGGGAACGCCCCTTCATTGCCTTCGAAGTCCATAGTATAATTGATCAGGCCTGTGAAAGGAGCAAGCCATGAAAGGTCAATGCTGGTTCTTCCTATCACATCAACATCGAATGATCTGATAACAGGGAAATTGGCAGAAGCAACCACATCGATCTGGTACGAGCTTGTGTGGTGTGATTCGCCGTTGCTGTAAACCGCTGTCACATAATATGAGTAGCTGCCGATTACCTGATCGTTGTCGTTGTAGTAAAGATTTGTTGTGTTTGCAAGAAGAACAGGTTCTGCTCCGCTTGTTGACTTGAATACGTTATAGCTTATTGGCGTTCCGCCTGTCGGGACAGACCATGTAAGCTGAATATCTTCGCCGTTGGCCAGATTTCCCGTAAAATTATTGGGTGAAGGCCATGCTGTATACGGGTTCGTGTCAGGAACCAGAGTTATCATGATCTGACCGTCTGTGTAGTCCCCTGAATCGCCTCCGCCTGAACCTGTGTCTGCGGGAACGAGTGCCGTCAGCTGATACCAGCCGTCGCAGTATCCGTTCCATCCCCAGTTGATGTGATACCAGTAGTCTGCCGTGTATCCGTCAAGGATAAAAGAGTGTACTCCGCCTGCCCACCAGATAGGTCTTTTCGCGTTCAGCTCGGCCTGGATGTTGGCTGCATTAACGTTTGCGTTAGTCGGTGTTCCGATGTTGGTCGTAGTAGCAACATATCTCCAGAATGTGTTCATGGCTGTTGCGGCAGTCCCCATGTTGGCGCCGGAACCGCCGTCGTCCGTTGTACCGAATGACATGTCGAAAGACTGTGCTACAACATAGCAGAGCTCAGCCATTTCGTCGATCTCAGCCTGGGTCCAGTCAATAGATTCCCAATATTCAGGGAATAGACCCCACTCCATTACAACGTCGTGCTTGATAAGATCATAGTCGAAAGTATGGTTCGAGAAAGTCTCAGTAAGCGTCTGTCCGTTCCATGAATAGGAATTTGTACCGTCTCCTGTTGTCGGCCATCTGTGATATTTCATTATCATAGTGGCTGCTGTAGCGACACATCCCACATAGGTGAATGTTCCGTCTTTTTCCGGGCAGTCGTCGTTCCACGGATATACCTGGTCGAATTTTGATTCTACGAGCCTGTCCACCATTACAGCTTTTGAATCCTTGGGAAAAATATTGTTCTCGAGATCTTTCCACTCTTTAACAGCGGCTTCGTCCGAGTATTTTATTTCTCTGGCCCTTTTTATCTGCTTGTCGTAATTACCGAACCACTCTTTGAAGTTCTCTCCTCCGACTCTGTCCAGAGAGGGGATCTTTCCTTCGTATGAGTAGCCGAGGATAGCTCTTACCCCGTCGTCAGCGGAAACGATCACGAATCCTTTTTCGAACTCGAAACCGTACCATGTGACCTCGCCCTTGTAGCTGTTCTCGATCACATTAACGATAGTGTTCTTTGCGTTTTCGGGTGCTGCATAATTCCTGTAGTGGTTCTCAGCGACCGTTCTTGCTCTGTCGGCAGGAACAAAAGCCGCGGAAAGAATAGTACACACTGCAAGAACCAACAATAGTGTTCTCTTCATAAATACTCCTCATTAAATTTTTGTGGTGCCACTGCGTTTCTTTAAGTTTTACTTAGAGTTTTCCTTTTCTTTACTTTTACTGAGTTTGGCATACATAATTAAATACTTCCTATGACAATTGTCAAGTAAAATATTTTTTTTCTGCAAGTTGTATTCAAAACGATGGACTTTATATAAAACTGAGTGTGAACTTGAACAATAAAATAAAAAAAGCTCCGTCTCCGGAGCTTTTTTGAAATGTGAAAGTTCAGGTTATCTTGCTGAACTCTTCTTAACGCTGATTGTTTTTGGTGAAGCTTCTTTAGCGGCGTTTTTTGAAACGACATAGTAGAACATTTTTGTTGCCGTTTCAGTGTACGTATATTGACTCGGCACGATATCTGAAGCTACGATTTCGTATTCGCCGTAAGGAGTAGCGCATTTGTAAAGATCGTAAGAATCAGCGTTTGAACAATCTTCCCAGTCAATTGTAACCTGATCGCCGGCAACTGATGCAGTTACAGTTGTTGCGGAGTTAGGCAGTGCGCTGTAAACTCCGTCAACAACAGCCCTGAAATGCCAGTTGTCAGTAGCAGACGGCGCGTTCCATGCCCAATGATCGGTATCCCAATTACCAAAAGTAGATCTCTCGAATTGAGTAGTTCCCTCTTCGTCTGCGGCTTCCATTGTCATAAATATACTGCCGTATGGTGCGGAAACACCTATCCAGAAGTCGCCTGTAACCTCTATGTTATAAGCTCTCAGATCTACTCTTGTCATTTTGCTTGGATTTAACGCGTTAGCTTCGGATACAACATCAAACGGTGTTACAAGCTCGGCTCCCGGTTCTCCGTTATTATCTGCCCAGACATGAACAAGCATCGTTGCGGAAGAATGGCTGGTATCGAAATAGTTTCTCAGCAGAATATAATCCAGTCCGCCTTTGTACGTATTCAGAGAATCAGTTCCCGGAACAGTGCATCTTACCGCCCATGCGTCATCAGTCTCCAGCTCATGATAATAGCTTACAATTCCCGAGTCGTAAATCAGGTGCTCACCCGCTATATATGAATAGGTAGGTGAAGTTTCTTCATTCGCCTGAGCCGATCCGTCAACCGCTACAATGTAGTAGTCAACCTGAGAGCCAGGTCCCTGCTGAGGTATTGTGAACTCATACCAGTCATCTGTAGTATTAACAGCGGAAACACTTAGTTCAGTTCCACCGTCAACAGTGTAATAAACGGTCGCTGAAGCAATTCCGGAGAAGTCAAGTATTTCAACAGCGTCCGTGTAATTACCAAGTACGCCCTCATAAAATAGAGGCTTATACGGATCTGAAACAATAGCCGGGTTTCCATGGTCGATATTGAATGTAGTCATTACAAGGTCGTCGATGTACATACCTTCCGTATTGTAACCGCCGTCGCTGACAAAGTGGAATCTGAAAGTCACGTTCGATTTACCTGCGAAAGCGTTCATTGATATTTTTTCCTCATGCCAACCTATACCTTCACCGTTTAATTCTTTCAGTAATATCCAGGTTGTACCGCCATCGCTCGAACCTTCAAAATATGTGTAGTCGTAACCATTTTCCAGATCGAACTTTGTCCAGAAAGATATTGAAGCGGCAGGATTAGATGAAAGATCAAAAGGTGTTTTCCACTGCGCAGCTGTGTCTTCATCATCTGCATAATTACCGCCGGGACTTTCAGTTAATGCGCTACTTGCAGAAGTGTATTCTCCTTCTGTAACAATAGCCCAGTTGCCTGTAAGTGTCCAGTTTCCCGCTCCGGATTCGAAGTTTTCAACAATGATATTCTGTGCGTCAACCCACTGAACCAGATAATCCGAAGTTACGACCTGGTTTGTTTCTACATCAGTAACGGTAAATTTAACTTTACCGTCAAGAACTTCAGCAGACTCGGCAGGTATAGATCCCGTATAAATATAGTCATGGACTTTTGATGCTGTTAAAGCGAAATCATACTGAGTAGCCCAGTCGTCTTTTGTGTAATGTCCCATACAGGAAAGAATTGCAGATTCGTCATCAAATGAAACCGTCAGGTTCATAGGCTGATTTAAAAAAGCCTGTGTTCCTTTGACATAATCAAAATGAGGAGCTTCTCCGTCTGAAATGTATTCGAATGTATAATCGGAAGTCGTCGGAGACGCGATTCCGCCAAGATCGATCATATCGAAGTTTATTACTCCTGATTTAACTGAACTTTGAGCAGGAAGTGTTGCTGTCCATACTTCATTGCCTGCTTTAGCCGCAGCAAAAGGAAGGTCAACAACAGGAGCGCCGTCTATCGAATAGTGTCCTACAACAGATTGAACACCTGTAAGATCATTTACAGTTACGTTCATAACAAGCGGATTGTTCAGGTAAGCGCCGATTGTCGGAGCCAATACCGGATTTCCGACAATATCAACAATGGTTGGTCCTTCATAATCATACTGCAGCTGAATGTCGTCAATGAACCACTGGTCTGAATAATCACCCAGATAATGCCAGCCGATATTAATTGTCTGACCTGCGTAAGCTGTAAGTGCGAATATCTCTTGAGTCAGGACAGCGTTCTGAACATCGGTCGAACCGTCGGGATCTGTGTATATTGCGGTCCATGTTGAACCGCCGTCTGTGGATACGGCAACTTCATGAGTAGTAATATAATCCACCCAGTAACTTGACTGCCAGAACGAAAGAGTACAGGAATTTGTGGCAGGAATAGCGATTGCCGGTGAAATTATCCAGTCGTTCTGAGTTCCCTGATCATCCAGATGTGCCGCGCTGTAATCACCTGACTGTATTGTCGGATAAGGCTGCACGCCTGATTGTATCCATCCTGCACCGGTTGTCTGTAACGACCAGCCGGCCGGCGGGAATAGAATTCCTTCAAAACTTTCATTGATCATTAAGTTATCGATCGACCAGCTTATCGGAACTTCTCTTGTGTAGCCTGAGTTTCCGAGACCGTCATCAACTGCAAATCTTACAACACCGTTCGTACCGTCAGGCTGACCCGGTATAACTCCCGTGAACGGGAATTTACCTTTAGCAGCATTCATGACAAATGTATTCCATGTGTTACCGCCGTCAAAGCTGTACTCACCATTGAAAGGAGAGACAACAGAAGTGTTCTGGTCGGTCAATTCAAGAGTTATGTTCGCATTTACGCCCATAAAGGATTCAGTGCCCGAAATACTAGCTATCTTAGGTTCAAAAATATCCGGGCCGTTATAAGGCGATGCGTAGACAGCAGTACACCAGTCATACCTGTCGGTTTCGTCATAAAAAGGAACCCAGTTACCGGCAAAACCATAGTAGCTATGATCAGAAGCTGCCCCGCCGGCATCTGAGATTTGCCTTGGCAGACCGCTCCCCTCCGGAACTACTGCAACGTAGAAATCGTTGTGTATGATCAGAGAGTCGGGGCTGAAGCCGTAAGTGTTCCAACCTACAGAAGAAGAAAAGTCTGAAGATTGCCATAATAAGGTCTCACCGTCAGCATCATATATTTTATAACTCACCGTATTACCTGCATTGTAGAGGTAAGATGTGACAGCGTGCAGAGTTATCGGGTAACTGCCCAGGCCGGGAAATGTTGTAGCATCAAAAAAAGTAGCCCTTTCATATGGTATTGTCCATACATAAGCAGCGCCGCCATACTCGTACCATGCAGTATCTTTACTTGTTTGATGCGGTTGTATATCTTTCAGCAACTCTCTCTGCGGATACCACTCATTCGCAAAGAGGCCCGATGCCAAAACTGCGAGCATCAGAAATATAAATTTTTTCATGTTATCTCCTCTCTTATTTATTAATAGAACGAACTACTTTTGGAGGCGAGTATGAGTTTGGCAGCTCTGTTTTGCTCAAAAGTGCTTATACATGTTTATATGGTGTAAACTTCGAGTTTATTTTTATCACTTGCCAATAATATAACAATTAGTCATTCCAATGTCAAGTCCCATGTAAAGTATGATTCAAGACAGCGGCTTGACAGATCAATATACTTATGATTGTTTTTAGAATATTTCATTGCCTTTCCGGACTTTTTTGGTTATTTTGCTTTTTTGTTTTAACAACGGGTAAAGAATGGCATCTGATGTACTGATAATGAACGCGACCGTCATCGGCCTGAACGGAAGAACAGCCGTAATGCATAACGCGTATATCGTGATCAGCGGCGACACAATCACATATCTCGGAGCTGGAAAGCCCGCCGGAAAATTTGATAAAATTATCAATGCGGCGGGTAAAATAGTCATGCCGGGACTGATAAACTGTCATACTCATTCTCCTATGTCAATATACCGCGGACTTGCTGACGACACTTCGCTTTTTGAATGGCTTAACGATCACATCTGGCCGGTTGAAAGAGAATTTATAAATGAACCGAACATAGAGCTCGCTTCAGGGATTTCGATAGCGGAAATGATCAGGTCGGGCACCACAACCTTCAGCGACATGTATTTTCATTCTGACATAACGGAAAAAGTCGCAGACGCGGCGGGTATCAGGTCAGTACTGGGCGAGGCCGTAATAGACGTCCCGGCTCCTGTTTTCAGAGTTACAGAAGATCACTGGGAAAAAAAAGCCGTGGCAAAACCGGCAGAAAGCCTTTCCGTACCCGCTCTGGTGCCGCACTCTCCGTACTCATGCTCGAAGAACATGCTGAAAAAGATAAAAGAAGTTTCGAAGAAGAACAATATACTCATTCATACTCATATCTCCGAAACGAGATCGGAAGTTGAAAAACTAAGAAAAGAAACAGGCAGATCCCCCGTCGAGTACCTGGATGAAATAAAGTTCTTAGACAAAAACACGATAGCCGTTCACTGCGTTATTCTTTCCGACTCGGACATAAAGATACTCGCAAAAAGACAGGTCAGGATAGTCCACTGTCCACAAAGCAACCTAAAACTCGGAAGCGGGATCGCGAGAATAAAAGACATGCTCGATGCCGGTCTGCTGATAGGTTTGGGCACGGACGGTCCCGCAAGCAACAATACTCTCGATATGTTCTCGGAGATGAAGACCGCCTCGCTGCTGCATAAGGGTGTGAACGAGGATCCGCTGATGCTTCCCGCAAAACAGATCTTCGAAATGGCTACGATCGGAGGAGCTGAGGTTCTCGGTCTCGATAAGATCACCGGGTCTCTTGAGAAAGGCAAAAAAGCAGATATCGTTATTGTCGATACCGGGAGCATCCATATGACACCTATGTATGATCCCTACTCGCATATTGTTTATTCAGCAAAAGGTTCGGATGTAGAAACCGTAATAATAAACGGCAGAACGGTAATGGAGAACAGAAAACTTTTGACTATAGAGGAAGAAGTGCTGAAAAAGAAAGTCGCGACACTTTCAGTTAATATCAGGAATTTCAAGAAGTCACTGGAGGGTAACAAATGAGGAAAACAGCAATAATGATCATGGTGCTGACATCTTTTGTCTTTGCAGAAGCGGAACTGGGAATAATTTTGGGCGAACCAACCGGCATAAGCTTCAGAAGCTGGACGGGATCATCGAACGCTCTTGATATTCAGGCAGGATGGAGCTTCAATACAAAAAAAGACGATCATTTTGACCTACACGGAGCATATCTTTTCGGAAGAAAATCCGATATCAGGATCGAAGGCTACAGGCTTCCCTGGTATTTCGGACCGGGCGGAAGGATAAAATTCGGCGAGGATGAAGTCGTTCTGGGCTTCAAATTCCCTTTCGGGCTGTATTATAAGTTCAGAACAGCTCCTTTTTCAGCTTTTTTTGAGATAGCGCCCGGTATGAACATCACGCCTTCAACAGATTTTGACATAATGGGCGGACTCGGTTTCAGATACATTTTCAGCTCGGGAAATTCGCAGCCGCCGCCTGAAGAAGAGAACGCCAAGAGAGACAGAAGGTAATCTTCATAAATTAAATAACCAATATTAAAGGAGGGATCGAATGAAAAAAGAACTTGAACTTTGCCCTAACAAGCTGGTAGCCTACCTGAACAAACCGGCGGATGAGTTCACAAAAGCGGACATTATAAAATTCATCAGAGAGAACGGGATAAAAATGCTGAACTTCCGTTATGTGGGAGGGGACGGCAGGCTTAAAACGCTGAATTTCGTGATAAGCAGTCTTAAGCATCTGGACGACATACTTACCTACGGTGAAAGGGTTGACGGCTCGAGTCTCTTCGGTTTCATTGAGGCCACATCGAGCGACCTTTATGTACTTCCAAGATACAAGACAGCCTTCGTAAACCCATTTGAGCAGGTCCCAACTTTAGACATACTCTGCGCATACTATACTTCCGACGGAAAGCCGCTTGAAGGATCTCCGAGCCATATCGTAAAAAAAGCCCATGATGTTCTTAAGAAGAAAACAGGTTATTCTATGGAAGCTATGGGAGAACTTGAATACTACCTTTTCTCAGAAGTAGACGCGATCTACCCGATCATCGAGCAGAAAGGTTATCACGAATCACATCCTTTCTCAAAATGGGGGGCGATCAGGCAGGAGGCTATGAAGGTAATATCCGAAATGGGCTGTCATATTAAATACGGCCATGCTGAGGTCGGCAATATTATAAACGACGACACAGAAATGGTCCAGCACGAGATCGAGTTCATACCAATTGCTATCGAAGACGCTGCCGACGAACTAGTTCTGGCGAAGTGGGCGATCAGGGAAATTGCGTATAAGTACAATCTTGAAGTCACTTTCGCGCCTAAGGTCATGATAGGGCAGGCTGGAAGCGGACTTCATGTGCACATGAGGCTCCTGAAGGACGGAAAGAACGCTATAGCGGACAGGAAAGGTTTGACGGACGTGGCGAAAAAGCTTATTGCCGGCCTGCTGGACCTGGCGCCTTCCCTGACCGCGTTCGGCAACACTGTTCCCACTTCGTACCTGAGGCTCGTACCTCACCAGGAAGCTCCTACAAGAATCTGCTGGGGTGAAAGGAACAGGTCTGTACTTGTAAGAATTCCACTCGGCTGGCTCGGCGCTGAAAAGCTCATTTACGACGCTAACCCTAACGAACCGGCTGAAAAAAGAACTTCCGATCTGAACAGACAGACCATGGAGATCAGAAACGCTGACGGCAGCGCGAATGTGCACCAGCTGATCGCGGGACTTGCGGTTGCCGCTCTTCACGGTTTCGAAATGAAGAACGGCGTTAAATTCGCCGACAAACTACACATATCAGGGATGGAGGCAAGCGCTATTAAAGATCTGAAAGACCTGCCGGCTTCCTGCTTCGATTCTGCAATTGAACTTGAAAAAGTCAGAAATATTTATGAAAAGGACGGCATTTTCCCAAAAGGAATGATCTCGAGGATAGTAAAAGATCTGAAGTCTTACGCGGATTCGGACCTGAATAAGAAGATACACGGAAATTATAAACTCTTAAAGAAACTTATTTCAGAACACATACACTGCGGATAGCAACAAAAAAAGCGGTCAGTCGGCCGCTTTTTTTTTGTTCAATATCATTATAAAGAGGCCTGATAAGATCATTATAACACACAATACCTGACCCATTGAAAGATTTAAAAGTACGAATCCGAGCTGTTCGTC
>DAIMKZ010000079.1:0-11108 GCA_036721445.1 Candidatus Delongbacteria bacterium | reverse complement strand
ATTGAATTTTTAACAATAATGCAATCGTAATCTGATTTGAATATAATATTATTGTCTTATTAGGGAAATCTAATAAAAATAAAGCTGTGTCAAGAAAAATTTTGAGAAAATATTTTAATAAAACCGTATAATATAGACAGTTTGTTCACAAAAGGTCATTGGTTATTTTCGTAACTTACGGAAGTTTTATCATTTTTAATATAGATCAGTTTATTCTTGGAGACAGATATTTTAATAATATCCCCGTATTTGACTTCACCTGAAATTATCTTTTCAGCTACAGGATCTTCAATAAGGTTTTCTACTGCCCGTTTTAATGGTCTGGCCCCGTTTTCCTGATCATAGAATTCTTTCAGGATATAATTTTTTACTTTAGGAGATATCATAAGATGAACATCAATTTTAGAAAGCTTTTCGCAGGCGTCTTCTATGTGATTTGAAATTATCTGAAGAACTGCGGCGTCAGAAAGATGATTGAAAATTATAACTTCATCGATCCTGTTCAAAAATTCAGGTTTAAAATATTTTTCAGCGGTTTTCCTTATACTTTCTTTCATCTTGAGCTCTTTTTCAACAAAGGATGTTTTATTGCCGAATCCGATATTTTCAGTGCTGGACAGATTTTTTGTACCTATGTTCGACGTGAAAATGATGACAGTATTTTTGAAATCGACCTTTCTCCCGTTCCCGTCAGTGAGAGTACCCTCATCAAGAACCTGCAATAACATTCCGAATACATCCGGGTGAGCTTTCTCTATCTCATCGAACAGGACGACCGAATAAGGGTGCCTGCGTACTTTTTCGCTGAGCTGTCCCCCCTCTCCGTAGCCAACATAACCCGGAGGTGATCCTATCATTCTCGAAACGTTGAATTTTTCCATGTATTCGCTCATGTCGATCTTTATGAGCGATCTCTGATTTTCAAATATCTCTTCGGCGAGAACTTTTGCCAATTCTGTTTTTCCCACTCCTGTCGGTCCGAGAAAAAGAAATGATCCTATAGGCCGCTTCGGGTCTTTGAAACCGGTACGCGCTCTTTTGACTCTTCTGATTACGGACTCAACAGCCTCGCTCTGATCGATTATTCTCTTTGAGATCGTTCTTGAAATTCTTTTGAGCCTGTTGCTTTCCGAGATCTCCAGCTTGGATATCGGGATAGAGGTCATCATCGAAATAATATCTCTGACATTCTCCACATTTATGCTAAGGAATTTGTTGGAAGCCGATTTCTGCCAGTTCTCCCTCTCTTTTTCTAGTTTATCTTTCAGACCGTTTATTCTGTCCCTGAGTTCGGCTGCCTTCTCGAAAACCTGTTTTTCAATGTAGTGGTTCTTATCTCTGTTAAGAATATCTATCTGTTCCTCAAGGTCAGTGATCTTCTGCGGGATCTTGACAGTAAGATGTTTCTTAGCTCCGGCTTCATCGATGACATCAATTGCTTTGTCAGGCAGGAAACGGTCCGTGATGTACCTGTCGCTCAGTTCGGCTGCCGCAAGAAGGCATTCGTCGGAATACTTCACTTTATGGTGTTTCTCGTATTTCGGCTGAAGACCTTTCAGTATCTCGTAAGTTTCAGACACGGTTGACGGGTTCACAAGCACCTTCTGGAACCTTCTCTCCAGAGCGCCGTCCTTCTCGATTGTAGTTCTGTATTCGTCAAGTGTTGTAGCGCCGACGCACTGTATATCGCCGCGTGCGAGAGCCGGTTTGAACATATTGGACGCGTCCATCGATCCTGTCGTGCTTCCGGCACCTACTATCGTGTGTATCTCGTCAAGGAAAAGGATCGTGTTCTTGTCATTCTCGATCTCTTTAATAACGGCCTTTATCCTTTCCTCGAACTGCCCTCTGTATTTGGTGCCGGCTATAAGCATTCCAAGGTCAAGGCCCAGAATCCGCTTGTTCAGCAGTACCGACGGAACGGATTTCTCGATTATCTTGACAGCAAGTCCTTCAACAATAGCTGTTTTTCCAGTTCCCGGCTCTCCGATAAGAATAGGGTTGTTCTTTTTTCTTCTGGACAGGATCTGGATTATCCTTTCAATTTCTTCCGAGCGTCCGATCACAGGATCAAGCTTTCCGTCCCTGGCCATCTGAGTGATGTCATGCGAGAACATTTCAATACTGAAATCCGGAGCGCTATCCATTTTCTCCATTGCCATCTTACCGGGTCTCTGGTTCGAACCTGTCATCAGGATCTGCTTAATCCTCTGATAAGTGACGCCGTGGAACCTCAAAATCCTTTCGGGAAATGTGTTAACGGCTTTCGTAAGAGAAAGCAGAAGATGTTCAGTTCCGGAATAGACGCTGTTGAGCTCTGCCGATTCAACGATCGACTGGGCAAGTATCCTGTCGCTCTCATGGCTGATAGGAATGAAACCGATCTTTATCAGGCTTTTATTTCTGGAAAGTCCGTTCTCCAGGTCTCTCGCCATCGTAACAAGATCACAATTAAGTTTATTTAAAATATTTATGGCAGTACCTTCGTTAAGTCTCAGAAGCGCAAGTGCAAGATGTCCCGGATAAACGGTATCGTTGCCGAGCTGAAGGGTTATCTCTTTTGAAAGATTGATCAGTTTTATCATTCGTGTAGAAAAGTTCGTTTCCATAAATTTCCTCAGAGAGTTTTCTATTTATTGCAGATTTTCTTTCATTTCATCGATCTTACCGGTCATTTTCTCTTCTATTACTTCATCGATCTTACTTTTAGCCATTGACCTGATGTTCTCTACGAAAGGGTCCATCATGGCCGATACGCGATAGGCAGCATAACCTATCCTTGAATATGTCCTTGAGCTGTCTTCATAATCCGTATTCCTGCCGGAATCCTTAATTTCTTCAAGCTTTTCTGCAATTTCTCCATCCGATGCGTCTGATGCTATCTCAAGAGATCTGTCTAAAATATCGTCTGTAGCTTTATCTGGTAATATATATCTGTCCAGAAAAGAACTTCCGTCAGCAGAAAAAGATCTTATAATCAGAAATACAACGGTAACTACAAGAAATCCTTTAACAGCACCGAAAGCTATTCCTGCCGCTCTGTTGGGAATGGAAGTCAGTGCAAAATTAACGGTCTTGCTTATAAGCCATCCTGTGATAAAGAAAGCTGAGAATATCAGTAAAAAAGCTGCTATACCGGTAAGAAGCAGAATCAGACCTTCCGGTTCGTCAGAAAATCTTTCCGCAAGGAATATACTTACCGGAGTATTGAACCAAAAAGCGCAGAATATTCCCGCGGCCTGAAATAACTGTGATACAAATCCTTTCAGGAATCCGAAGAGTGCGAATATGGCTATTACCGACACTACGAAAATATCTATTATATTCATAACTGCTCCGGTTATTTTATTGAAATATAAAAAAAAAGAGTGAACATGTCACCCTTTTTTTATAATGTATTAAATTATGATTAGAAACCTCTGTTCTGCATTCTCTGGATCTTCTGCTGTTTTCTCATAGCCTGGATCCTTTCTCTTCTGTTTACCCATGTAGGTTTGTCGTATCTTTCTCTCATTCTCAGCTCGGCAAGTACGCCGCTCTTTTCGAATGTCTTAGTGAATCTTTTCAACGCTTTTTCGAAATGTTCTCCGTCTCTGACTTTAATATGTATCACTCAGCTTCACCTCCTTTAAAGTGCGATACGTTGATCGGGTCGTAAATATAACTATCAGCATTTTAATTTGCAACAAGAATATTCATTTTATTTAAGCAGAGATATCTTTCTGATCAGATTATTTCCTTTCCGGTCTTTAAGGCCGATAAAATATATTCCCGAAGTAAATCTGCTTCCGGCTGTCCATTTTACAGAATGATATCCCTTTTCAAATCTTCTGTTCTCAAAAACAGTATCAACTGCTTCCCCCGAAGTATTGAATATCTTCAATGAAAGTACCGAATCTGATCCCAAAGTAAAAGATATAACAGTTGAAGGATTGAAAGGGTTGGGATAGTTGCCGAGAAGGTCAATCTCAGACATGATCAGTGCATCTTCAGTCTGTATAGATGTTGTCGTAAAGAACTCGAGAGATTTCAGCGATGAAATATTCCTGTCGTCAGTTACTCGTATATTTATTGTCCAATCAGAATCAAGTTCCATAGTGATACCGCTTAAAATGCCGATCCCGCTTAAACTGATTCCGTAAGGGTAAGGAGTTGTTGAAAATGCTGTTTTTAGTCCTGAGGGGTCTGAAATGTTCGAAAAAGAAGATATCCTGGCATCTGTTGACTTGCTGTTCGAGATACCTGAAGCCCAAGAAATACCGGTAGTGATATTATCGCCATAAAAGAATTCTATTCTCGAATCGGAATATATTTTACATTCAAAATCCAGATCAACTTCCTGCATATCGAATTGAGATGTGATCCATCGTACTGTAAGACAGTTATCGTCAACAGAATAAAAAATTCCGTCGCCGTCTTCAGGATAAGCCATCAGGTCAGCTCCGTATGCGGTAATAGTTTTAAAGGCAAGGATATCTCCCTCGCTCCTGACATACTCGAACTGCCCGCCGAAAAGGATAGACCCGTCTGTTATCACAGTAACCTGGTCGTACATTTCGCCGTAGAACGGAAAGCTGAAAGGAAGGTCTAATACGGCTATACCGTCATCGTCATTTGACATTGTCAGCTGATTTTCAGTGTTAATAAAGAAATCTCCTGAATTCTCAACTTCGGAATAATCGAAGATCACATCCCAGCTGTAAGGCGGCGTTCCGCCTGTGGCTGACAAAGCGTATTCATAAAATTCACCAGGCTCGGCCTCAGGTAAGACAGAGTCTGTTATTTCAGGAGCATTAAAATCGAATGCTGCTGTTACATCAGCATATGTAATCGAATTCGGGGAGATCGTTTTTCCGGATACAGAGCTTATGTATTCGTTTCCTTCTCCGTCGATGACCGAAAATGACGAAATACTGCCTCGCCCGGCCGTTCCATCCTGTTTGTGTTCGATGCCGATGAAAAACTTTGCTTTGTTTCCGGTAGTTACATATGACAGTAGAGGACTTATATCCAGTCCGAACTCCAGTATATTGGCATCTCCGGCCATTCCGTACGCACCGCCCTGGTAATTGAAGTGATGGAACTGGATCGTATGATTCGGTACCGTTGCAGTTGTGTCGTCAGAGACCCCTGCGAATATCTTTAATTCTTTTCTGTCATTAAAATTGACCGTAGCTTTTAGATAAAGTGACGGTGAAAAATCATCTCTTACTTTTACAGTATGCACTGTGTTGAGCCAGATGCCTCCGTCTTCAAGACTCTTTGCTAGAGTTCTGTATGCGACCCATGCTTTCCCACCGTCCGCCCAGTCGGTTCCCCATGAATTGACCATAAGGAGTCCGCCTATTTCCCAGTCAAGCATATCAACATGCCCGTCTCCGTTCGTATCAATGTCATTTGTATATTTACCGTCTGTATTGAAATCCCATCTGATAGAATCGTTATACCCTATGAAAGTCATGGCGTGATTTACATTCTGGTCCCATTTCAATACAACATGCTGACCCTGATTCTCAGTATTCATAGGCAAGATACCCATGCTGAAAGTATAACTCACGCCTGCTGCAAAATTTACTATTCCGCCAGTAGGAGATCCGTCGCAGTAGTCATTGAAGTACTGTTTGAGTGTTTCGAGTCCCTCAGGAGTGTCTACAGGTATCGCCTGGACTTCGAGAGCTCTTCTATGCATACCTGATCTGTAGTTTATGAAACCGTCCATCCATATTTTGTCCGAATCTGTTGCGGGCCACAATCCGCCGTAAGTGGGCACGTCAGGTATCCCACCTGCACTAATTATATCCCATCCTGCGAAATATGTTGATCCGTTAGCTCCGGAACCGTCGTTAAGAAAGTTATAAGTGTAGTGTGTAGGGAACTGATTAGGAGATAAAGAGGCGTCAGTTCCGTTAAGAAAGTTCATCTGATAAGTAAAATTGTATCCAACCCCGCTTGCCTGTGCACAACTTCCGCCTGACTGATTGAATATTGGACGGAAATATTGCAGTTCGGAATTATCGATCTTGTAAGGAAGCTCTTTAGTCCTGTAACTTTCCGGTAAAGTAAGTTCAGGGATCGCACGGATCGTTTTCATTTCCTCTGCATCAGGCATCTTCCATCCCCCGGCCAGCCAGGGTTCGCCGTTAGGATCGGGATTGACATTGTTCAGCTCGGCTGAAGCGAAAGATCCGATCATGATCATCAGTGTAAATATTAATTTTTTCATAGTGACTCCACTCCCGTTTATTTGATAAATAAAATACATTATAATAAAAAAAAGGGAAATGCGAAAGCGCATTTTCCTTTAAAAATATGAGCGGGATCGTACGGCATTACAGGAACATGTTCGTGTTAGATCTTTTCTTATTCATGTTCCTTCTCATTTCAAACTTGATCTCAAGTTCTATCAGTTCCCTTGCCTCATGACTTGTTAGATCCCCTTTCTCGATCCTTTTAAGAATGTCCTCTATAGGTCTTGTTAACATAAGTTCCTCCATGAATTGTTCTACACCGGTAATATGTTATTATTATCCGATGAATCAAAACAAGTTCTGATAAAATGTATTTTTATTAGTGTGAACCGTTTAAAATCAGGAATATGAAAAAAATCATAAAAATTCTCTTGTGAACCGGTTTATATTTTCATAACTATATACAGAAGAAATAATTTGGGACAAAAGATATGAAGGAACTTAACGAACCTAAACTCGGATTGAATGTTTTCATAGGAAGGGATGTATTGTTCGGACAAAGCTGTGTAGTAGGACATAATGTTGTTATACATGACGGTTCTGTTATAGGAGATAATGTAAGGATAGACGACAACACTGTGATAGGAAAACAAAAACTTAGATCACCGAATTCCGCTATGACAACAGACGAAACTCTGCCGCCGGCAAAGATCGGCAGCGGCGTTCTTATCGGTGCCGGAGTTGTTATTTACGCAGGCGCAGAGATCGGCGATAAAGTTCTTATAGCGGATCAGGCGGCGGTCCAGTTCGGCGTGAAAATAGGCGGGATGACCATAATAGGCAGAGGTGTCCTTATTGAATCAAAATGTACGATAGGGAAGAAGTGCAAGATCGAATCGAACGCCTATATCACGGCTCTCTCCGAGATCGGGGACTACTGCTTCATCGCGCCGTGCGTTGCTACGAGCAACGACAATTTTGCGGGTAGGTCAAAGGAACGGTTCAAATATTTTAAAGGAATTACGGTTAAGAACGGCGGGAGGATAGGTGTGAACGCTACGATACTCCCCGGGATCGTTATTGGAGAGGATGCGATGGTCGCAGCAGGTTCGGTCGTGACTAAAGATGTGCCTGATGCCAGAGTATATGCGGGAGTTCCAGCTAAAGATTTCGGTCCAGTTCCGGAAGAACAGCTTCTAAGAAATAATTTATAGAGGTACGAAATGCCTATAGAAAAACTTAAGCGTTCATTTTCAGAAGGTTACGAAATCCTGGGAAAGTTTATTTCTGATGAAAATAACTTCGTGGACCTTGATAATATAGTTAAAGTTCTCGTAGAGGCCTTTGATTCAGGAAGAAAAGTGATGATCTGCGGGAACGGCGGGTCAATGACAGACGCAATGCATTTCGCCGAAGAACTTACGGGCAGGTTCAGATCGGAAAGGAAAGCTCTGCCGGCCTTTGCTCTTTCAGACCCTTCACATATCACATGCGTTGCGAACGATTATGGTTTTGATGAAATATTCTCTAAAAGCGTCGAAGCTTTCGGAAAAAAAGGTGATGTTTTCATAGGGCTTTCAACCAGCGGTAATTCGCCTAATATAATTAAAGCGATCGCGAAAGCATCAGAAAAAAAACTTCATACTATACTGCTTTTAGGTAAAGACGGAGGGAAATTGAAAGGGAAAGCTGATCTCGAGATCATAATACCTGCCGGAACGAGCGACAGGATTCAGGAACTGCATATGATGATTCTTCATACTGTCGTAGAAGGAGTTGAGAGAGTAAAATTTCCGGAAAATTACGAATAAAAAAGGAGAATGAATGAAAAAACTGATAACCGCGCTGCTGATGGTGATTTCCATGTCGGCATTCGCTAACGGACTGAGCCTGAACAGCATCGGTTCAAAAGCTTTTGGAATGGGCGGAGCTTTCGTGGCTCTGGCAGACGATCCTTCTGCGATTCACTGGAACCCGGCCGGAATGGCCGGACAGAAAAACTCCGTCATGCTTTTCATGACCGACGTGATACCTATGCCTGTATATAAGCTCGATGCCTACGGTATAGACGCAGAGGGAGTTGCAAATCACTATATCAGCCCGAACATTATGGCAGTGTATAATTATGACAAATTCGCTTTCGGTCTGGGCGCGTATGTTCCTGCGGGTCTCGGTTCCGAATGGGACGGCGCAGATCTTACTTCATTCGGAGGACCCGCTTATTTTGATCCGGGACATACAATGGCAAACCCGTATGCTGGAAAAGAGTTCGACTGGATGAGTCAGATCGCGGTCTTCAATATAGCGCCTGCAGCGGCTTATAATTTCAACGATACTTTCAAACTGGGTGCGACACTGAACATATTCTACGGCATGTTCGAGATGAAAAGAGGCGAGGATATGATAGACCTTTTCCCGACAATTCCCGGACCGGATCACATGCTCGATACTCAGACTTATATGGATATCTCCGGTCTCGGTGTTGGAGCGACTTTAGGGTTTATGGTCGATTACGGATGGTATAATTTTGGTGTTACATACAAAACTCCTGTTACTGTGAACATGGAAGGGACTATGGACATCGAGAATATGGATAAGTACGATATGGAGCTCGAGGTCACCTGGCCGGCATGGGGAGGTTTCGGACTGGCTTTCAGACCTTTCAACGGAAAAATGGTCATCACATCAGATATGCAGATCACCAACTGGAAAGAACTCGAGACACTGTACGCAAAGATACTTGATATGCAGGTTGCTCCCGGAGTTTATACTGACAAAGAGAACGAATTGCACCTTACATGGGAAGACGCAGTTCAGGTCAGGTTCGGACTTCAGTTCGATATAAATGAGCAGCTGACCGCAAGAACCGGTTATTATTTCGATCCTGCACCGGCTCCTGACAAGACATTGAACATTCTGTTCCCGTCTTCAACGAATCACGCCTATACATTCGGCGGAACTTATAAGGTTAATAAATTCAATATTGATCTCGGTATGGAATACCTGATCGGAAACGACAGGAACGTAATGCAGACTGCGGAGAACATGCCCGGATTCCATCAGATGGATGTATTTGCCTACAGTCTTGCTCTTAAGTATGATTTCTAAATAAAAAATGCCGCTTTCGGGCGGCATTTTTTTTTATTTTTTTCTCTTGAATTTCTTTTTATCCTGGGGTTTGTCAAACGGCTTCTTTTCTGTAAGTTCAACAATAAGAGGCCTTCCTTTAAATTCTGCACCTGAGAATGCGTTCAAAGTTTCCCTGTCATAGCTGCTGTCGATCTCAAAGAATGAGAAATTCTTCATCAGATCGACTTTTCCGATCTCAATGTCCCTGTTTCTAAGGTGTGAAGCTATCAGTTTTATTATGGCAGGTTTGTCGAGACCGTCTCTTGATCCTGCATTTATAAAATATCTTGAAAAAATGCCTTGTTTACCACCTGATCTTGCAGGAATATAATTGTCTCTAACTCTGTCTCTGTCAGAACTTTTGAAAGTCTGAACGTTCTGATTCAGATCAGGTGCGTCTTTGTAATATTCGAGAAAGCGGTTGAATTCAAGTGAAATGAATTTTTGAATCAGGGTATCCCTGTCAAGTTCTCCGAGCTTTTCGTATATATACGGTAAAAACCTTTCTATCTGAGATTTATTTATCTCGGCGTTAACGACTTTGTCCACAAGATTGAAAAGCTGCATTTCGCAGATATTAATTCCGCCGGGAACTTTTTTCTGCTCGAATCTGATCTTGGAACGCTGCTCTATCATTCGAAGCTTTGACTTTTCCTTCATATGAACGACAGATATGGATACTCCGCTTCTGCCCGCTCTTCCGGTTCTTCCGCTTCTGTGGAGATAAATATCAGGGTCGTCTGGCAGATTATAGTTTATTATGTGGCTCAGTTTGTTTACATCTATTCCCCTTGCGGCAACATCCGTAGCTACAAGAAGCTGAAGATGCCCCGTTCTGAAACGATTCATGACCTGGTCTCTCTGCGCCTGAGACAGATTGCCGTGAAGCGCATCGGCGTTGTAACCGTCTGCTATCAGCTTGTCGGCTACCTCCTGAGTCTCTTCTCTCGTTCTGCAGAATATGATACCGTAAATATCCGGATTAACATCCGCTATTCTTTTTAGGGCCAGGTACCTGTCTCTTGCATGGACAAGATAATAATGGTGCTCTACATTCTCAGCTCCCGCATTTTTCTGGCCGGCCGAGATCTCTTCCGGATCTCTCATATAGTTCTTGGCGATTTGCGCTATCTCTCTTGGCATTGTAGCAGAAAAAAGCATTGTCTGCCTTTCGGATTTAGCGGATGAAAGTATAGTGTCGAGATCTTCCTTGAAACCCATATTAAGCATCTCATCCGCCTCGTCAAGTACAAGGAACGATATAGTATCGATCATCAGGCAGTGTCTGTGTATGAGATCAAGCACCCTTCCCGGTGTACCGACAACAATATGAACTCCCTTTTTGAGCGAGCGTATTTGTGTATCTATGCTAGCACCGCCGTAAACTGCGGCTACGGATATTTTCGGCAGGTATTTTGAATAGCTGTTGAAATCTTTCGTTATCTGCATGCAGAGCTCTCTTGTCGGGCATAATATCAGCGCCTGAGTATTCCTGCTTTTAGGATCGATCCTCTGGATTATCGGAAGCCCGAAAGCCGCTGTTTTGCCTGTTCCTGTCTGCGCCAAACCGATCAGGTCTCTGTCCGAAGAGAGAAGGTGCGATATTGTTTTGTCCTGGATCGGCGTCGGTTTTACAAAACCCATTTCCGAGATGGAGTCGATTATTTCTTCCAGCAGACCTGCTTCCCTAAATTCTTTCATCATTTCCTTTGTTTTTCATTCTGTTGTGTCTTTTCCTTTCATTTATATCGAGATGTTTTTTTCTCAGTCTTATATTTTCGGGTGTAATTT
>DAIMKZ010000078.1:0-11147 GCA_036721445.1 Candidatus Delongbacteria bacterium | reverse complement strand
TTTATGCACGAGATCTATAGCCTCTTCCGGCCCTATCTTATATTTATCTACATAATACTTTGACTCTGAGCCGATATATTTTACGAATGCATCCTGAATGCTGTAGGCATATCCCTTTTCTATTAAAAGCTGAGCTATGTGAGGTCTTGCGATGGTACCGTCGGGCGAGATCTTAAGGACATCTTCGTAGCTGACATTGATACCGTCGCTCTGAAGAAGTTCAGTCATTTTCTTTGCCCGGTCCGCTCGCGCATCCTTAAAATCCTTCAGGTAATTCTTGAGTTTGTCGTCTTTTGTATCAAGAAAATACCCGAGTATATGTATATCAAGTCCTTCGTAGTCGCATGACAGCTCCACACCGGGGATGATCTCTATTCCGAAATTTTTTGAAAGACTGAAAGCCTCATCGAAAGAGTCAGTACTGTCGTGGTCGGTTATGCTGACAGCTGAAAATCTGAATTTCTTTGCTATTCTGAACACTTCAGCGACCTTATAAGTCCCGTCCGAGTATCTTGTATGTATGTGGAGATCTGCGAATTTAGTCTTCATTTATAAATCTGGACACGAATTCATTGTAATCAGGTATAATAATATCTTTACCGTCCCTTACGATCAGTTCGTTCATCTCGAACTTCTTGCTGATCCTGGAAAGAGTTTCCCTTGAAATACCCGTAAGATTCGCGAGATCTGTCTGAACAGGCATATCCTTGAGCACCATGTGACTGCCCTTTCTGACGCCCATTTTCTCGCTCATATCATACAGCATCATGAGAACCTTCTGCTGTGCGTCGTCAAGGAAAAAGCTTTTTACCCTTATATCTGTTGTCCTTAGTCTTATTGCGAATGTTTTAAGCAGATTAAACGTAAAATTAGTATTACTGTGAAGCACTTCGAGAAATTCATTTCTCACAATTGTCAGAAGTTCAAGATCGTCCAGAGCTATTGCGTTCGCATTCCTTTTGTTATTGTCTAAAAGAGACATCTCTCCGAAATAATCCCCCTGACCCAAAATCGACAGAATAACTTCATCACCGTCGTTATTGAGCTTTGTGATCTTGATCTTACCGGAATAGATTATATAGAACATATTACCGGGATCCTGCTCGAGAAAAACTATATTTTTTTTTGAGAATTTCTTGAGCTGACAGTGCGCGGCTATGTCGGTTATCTCTTTTTCGTTCATGTCCTGACATAGAGAAATAGATCTTAAGAATTCTATTTTGTCCTTTTCATCCATTTTGCGCTCCGGGTTAATTAAAGAACATTATTGTGTTTATTGAGCTTGATTTTTTCTACCAGGTCCTTAACATCCTGTGATCTTGACAGCGGTGTAATTAAAAGGCTGTCGCTTGTATCTATGACCGCCATGTCTTTCAAACCGATGCAGGTTATAAGTTTCTGGTCATTTTCAGATGAGATCAGACAGCCTTCGGTATCGATAGATATGAATTTATCGCAGTCTACCACATTCTGCTTGTCGTCTTTTTCCTTGAGTCGGTATATTTCGAACCAGCTACCTACATCGGACCATCCGAAATTACCGAGAAGCACTTTGACATTTTCGGCTCTTTCCATAACTCCGTAATCAATAGAGATGGAGCGCATTTCGCTGTATATTTTTTCGATCACCGATTCGGGCTCTTTCCCGATCATTGCCGCTTTGAGCTCCATAAGGTTCTCATAAAGGTCGGGCAGGAATTTTTCAATATTTTTCATTATGGTCGAAGCTTTCCAGATAAACATGCCGCTGTTCCAGTAGAACTCCCTGCTTTCCAGAAATCTTAAAGCTGTTTCCAGATTCGGTTTTTCCGCAAATGATCTGACATCGTAAATGCCTTTTTCGATCTCGCTGCCTATCTGAATATACCCGTATCCCGTTTCCGGATGCGTGGGTTCAATACCTATAGTAATAAGCGCGTCGGATTCCTTTTCACAGTAGTTCACAGCATTTTTTATTACTTCACCGAACATCTCGACGTTCTTAATAAAATGATCGGCCGGAAGGACAACCATTACAGCCTCAGGGTCTTTTATCATCAGTTTAACAGCTCCGTACCCGATGGCTGCCGCTGTGTTCCTGCCGTAAGGCTCGGCAATGATATTATCCTCTCTAAAATCTCTGATATTCTCAAGAATGCTTTCTTTCTGCTCTCTGTTCGTGACTATATAACAGTCATCACGGCTTACAAGATCATCCATCCTCAAAACAGTATTTTCCAGCATTGTTCTCTCGTTTACGATCGAAAGAAGGTGTTTTGGGGTCTTCAGCCTGCTCCTCGGCCAGAATCTGGCTCCTACTCCTCCTGCCATAATAAGTGCGTACATCATTTATCTCCCTGAATTTGAATTTTTAAATTTGAAATCTATTTCCGATGTTTCCCAGTTCCTTCTCACAAGTACCGTATCAGGATAAAATACAGCCGATGCCGTTTTCTCCTTATAGATATCATTCCAGTAAACCAGTTTATTCTCCTTATTCTCAAAAGCCGCGCATAAATATTTACCGGGTCTGACGTCGATCTTATATTGGCCGGAAACAGCCTGTACAGAGTTTTTTTCGCCTCCTTTTACCGGTTTGAGCAAAATTAAGAATCCTGAAGAGCTGCTTCCATCGATCGATCCCGAAATGCTGCCGTAACCAAGTTCTTCTGTTACAAGTATTTTCTGCTTTGCAATTAAAGAATCCGAAAGCCTGATCATCAGCTCATGTTCGCCCTCTGCAGCACCTGAAGTTTTTATTTCAGCGCTGATTTTGTAAGGCTGCTTTATCAGATCGATATATGATTCCGTGCTGTCTTTAAGGCTGAGGAACGAAATGGAAACATCATCGCTCATAAAGTCGTTTGTTTTCAGCATAAGACGCCCGTCAGAATTTATTGAGGACGGCAATTTCGAACTGATCTTAAAATCCTTTGCGGAAATCGAGTCTGAAACCGTATATTTTTTCGTTCGGAATTTTTCTGAGATAATATTTCCGAAATAGTCGGATACTTCGCCTGAATTAATTGTTACGATATCGTTGGGAACGAGCTCTTTCGTTCTGATCCAGACGGACTTCTGATCTTCCGTATCGTGAAATATCTCGAATTCCCCAGGTTCATCATTTATTCTGAAATCTTCAACCATCCACGGATTGAACTTGATCCCTTCAGAGAATTCGATCTTAATAACGTTATTCTCTGAACCGGATATGTTTTTTATGAACGGAGGATCGGTATCATTGTATCCCATGGTAAGTTCAACGCTTATACTGTCAGCTTTGGTCAGATCGCACGAACCGGGCACAAATGAGATCATTTCGGTCTCGAGATCAGGTTTGCTGTTTTTGTTGATGTCGCTGAACGCAAGGAACTTATATTCTCCTGAACTCAGATTTTTCATTTCGAATGTATTATCTGAAGACAGGCCTGCTGAATATTCAGGCTCTGCTTTTGCGTAATTCAAGCTGTCGTCCGTGATCTTGTAAAGATGTATTTTAACAGTTGAATAATTCAGGCTTACGATCTGATCTTTGTCTATAGCTCCGTTTATCATTCCTGTGATAGTCTTACGGTCAAGACTGCCACCTGTTGAAAATGATGTCGAGAACGCTCCTGAAAGAGGATTTCCCTGCGAGTCTTTCAAAGTAGGATTTATACTTATAACGACCGTCTGATCGTCGTCCAGATCATTGAATTTTATTTTTACGCTTTTGTCATACCAAAGTATTTTTGATTTTTTTAGAGCGGACTGTGGAGAAATATTTACTGCTGACCTGGCTGAATTCCTGTCGATATATTCGGAAAATCCGATTTCGATCTCAGGATCTTTTCCGGCATTGAGCGAGCCGTCGGGAATAGAGGTCTCCTTCACGTCAGGATTCAGTTTGTCGTCCGGCCCGCCTTCCGGCCAGCGCTTATAGTCGGTAGCGCAAGATATCAGCACTATAGGAAGAATAACTGAAAGGATATGCTTTAACAATCTGATCAAAACTACTCCTGCTCTACCAGAAGACTCAGGTCCATGGCTTTTACGCTGTGCGTCAGCGCTCCTACCGAAATGTAATCTGCTCCCGTCTCAGCCAGCTCTCTTACTCTTTCAAGGTTCACGTTCCCGGATATCTCAAGCTTCTTTTTCCCTTTATTCAGTTTTACGCACTTTTTTATATCTTCAACATTCATGTTATCGAGCATGATCCAGTCCACATCAAGCTTAACAGCTTCTTTAAACTCTTCAATATTCTTTATCTCTACCTCGATCTTCGAGTCCAACCCTTTCTTTTTCCTGAACTTCAGAGCTTTTTCGACTGCTTTTGTGATCCCTCCGGCCGCTGAAATGTGATTGTCTTTTATCAGAAACATATCGAACAGCCCGATCCTGTGGTTTTTTGCCCCGCCGGTCTTGACCGCGTATTTGTCGAGCGTTCTGAAGCCGGGAAGCGTCTTTCTGGTATCTAAGACCTCTGCCTTTGTGCCTTTTACAGCCTCCGCGAACTGATTCGCGCAGGTCGATATTCCCGACATCCTCTGTATGAAATTTAGAGCCGTCCTCTCCGCTTTCAGAATCGAATTGAGGCTGCCTTTGATCACCGCGACAACATCTCCTTTAACAATGCGGTCGCCGTCATTGAAAAATGTTTCGATCTTAAGATCTTTATCAATATAAAAAAATGTATCCTCGAAAACATGAAGCCCGCAGATTATTCCGTCGGACTTTGCCTTCAATATCGCTCTGCCCTTTTTACCGGACGAAATTATAGAATCCGTAGTAATATCGCCGTTCTTCCCCATATCTTCTTTTACAGCTTTCTTAATAAGCGGAATGTAGATCATTCTCATCAGTTTCTCCTTTGATCCGATTCTACGACTATCAGCGGGACGAACATCTCTTTTTCGCTTAATCCTCCGTGATCCGCCGAGTGCCATTTTACTTTTTCATTCTTTAGAAAATCCTTTATAACATAATTCTCTTTGCAGACGAGCACGAAATCGCCGATCCTGCCCCTCAGCTCTTTATTCTCTTCAAAAAGACCGTAATATCCGCCTTTTATAAGCTGATCCCTCGAGAAAACCTTGACGGCGTGTCCGATCCTGTCTTCAACCGTCTTCTTAAAATCCTTGAGATATTTCTTCTTAACATAGCAGTATGCCGCTCTCGGTTCTCCGCAGAGAGGGAATTCAAGCATTTTATTTATCTCGGGCAATTCGTTCATGTTGAGCCTTTTACCCTCTTCCCCGTCAATAAGACCATGATCCGCAGTTACTATAACGATCGAGTTAGTGCCTTCAATTTCCGAAACGAATTTTTCTGTATTTCTTGAGATCGAGTAGAACAGTTTAGTCAGTTCTTTGGATCTGCTGCCCACTTTATGAAGAACTGCGTCCAGATCAGGAAGATAGGCGTAAAAATAATTTTTCTCTCTTTTGTTCGATAACACCGAGGTAGTCAATTTGTCGAACATATCCTCAATACCCTTATAAACTATCTTTTCGGATTCCGAAAGCAGATACTTTGTATAAACCGAATCACTTATGGCTTCCGGGTGAAATACTTTTAGATTTTTTATCTTCTTTGAAAGTCTGTGATCAATGAAGATATCCTCAGGCTCAATTCCTCTGTTTATCAGCGGTTCTTCGTTCCTTCTGTCGCTGAAAAGCAGTATTGTGGAAGGTATGTCGTACTTTTCATTTTTCAGCCTCATGTACCAGCCCGTCACTCCGTGCTCTTTCGGGGCAAGTCCGGTAGCGAAGCTGGTGATGCATGCTGATGTTGTCGTTGGAAATACTGAAGTGATCTTGCCGACAGAGTGGTCTTTAAGAAAATTCTTCCTTTTCTTCATCAGATAATCATAACCGAGACCGTCTATAACGATGTTTATGATATTTTTATATCCCGAAAGCTTTTCGCACGGAAGAAGAATAAGCTCGCTGTACTTCAGTTTTAAACCGAAGCATTTTGATATCGAACTCATCAGGTTGACTATGCTTCCGCCTTCGTAATCCGGTTTGTAGAACATGATACCGCCTGTAATTACTTAAGCTATTAATATTATGATTTTATATCGTTAATATCAAGAAAATTGTTTAGAAGTTTTACCTTTTAAATCGTCCTGTTCGTTCTTAAATTTATGTTATGAAAGAATCAGAAAAATATTACTACTCAGAAATACTGCCTTTCATGAAGGCAAGATATGGCAAAAAGCTGGGAAAGATCGGGCTGACTCTTCATATACCCTGTCCGAATGTACCTCCCTGTATTTTCTGCAACAAGGATTCTTTTATTCCGCAGACCGTCAAAGGAGCTGTGTCGGTTAAAGAGCAGATGGAGCAGGGACTCCCCTATGTGAAGCGCAAGTACCCGACCGATGAGTTCGTCGCTTATTTTCAGGACAATACTTCTACATACGGCGATATCGGTTATCTGGAAAAATCTTTCAGGGAAGCTCTTTCTTATCCTGAGATCAAGGTGCTTGCGCTTTCCACGCGGCCGGACAGCATTTATCCTGAACTGCTGGAAATGCTGATCAGAACTGCTGGAGACAGGGATGTATGGCTTGAGCTGGGACTTCAGTCGGTTCACGACTCAACGCTCAAGACAATCGGCCGCGGGCACGACTACGCCTGTTTTTTAAACGCGTTTAAAATGATCAGAGAAAACACTGATTTTCTGACAGGCGTTCACCTGATAATCGGGCTTCCGGGTGAAACTGACGAAATGGTTTACGGAACATTTCGCGAAATTAACAGATTAAAGCCCGATTATATCAAGATCCATCACCTTCAGGTTTTAAAAGGTACCGAACTCGAAAGGATATACAACAGCGGAGAATATGAGCCTCTTAAAATGGATAAATACATTGAACTCTTTTCCAAAGCAGTCTCATACCTCGACAAAAGTATTGTGATACACAGAAATCTGTCCAGAGCTCATGCTGATCAGCTTATAGCTCCAAAATGGGGTGTTATAGCGGAGGTGTTCAAAGAAAAAATACATGAGTATATGGTAAAGACCGGCCTTTATCAGGGCTCGTCACTTTAATGTCCCTGTACCGGCTTTATCTACTACAGGCTCGGGAGCTCTTTCGGCCTCGAGTTCGGAAAAGCCCCATGTAACAAGATCGTTGATGAACTTGTCTCTCCCCTTCATGCTGCGGGAACCAAGAACTACTGCTACAAGCCTGTCCTCATCTTTTTTGGCAGTTGCCACTATGCAGAAACCAGCTTTATCGTAAAAACCGGTCTTTAGTCCGTCAAAGTAGGGATAATCCTTTATCAGCCTGCTCGTATTCCTGAGATCGAACCTGTTCTTTCCCTCTCTTACGCTGTCTGTCCATCTTGAACTGTACTTTAAAATGAGAGGATGTTTCAGCATCTCTTGTGCAAGGAGTACAAGATCATAGCAGGTCGACAGATTCGCGCCCTTGTTGTTCTTCCTGTTCTTTCTTGAAGGCGGAAGCCCGTGAGGGTAATAAAAAATCGTATTCTCCATCCCCAGCTGTTTTGCTCTTGAATTCATCATGTTCACGAAAAGAGGCACTTTCCCTTCTCCGCCAATCTTCTCGGCGAGAACTGTGGTAGCGTCATTCGCAGATTTCATGATCACAGATTTCAGAAGGTCTTCAACAGACATCTCTTCGTGTTCCCGCAGGTAAATCTGAGACCCTCCGATCTTTGAAGCCGCAGTCGATGTCCTGAGGGTATCTTTCAAAGAAAGCTTTCCGTTTTTAATCTCCTCGACTACCAGCAGGATCGACATCATTTTCGTTACGGAAGCTATTTCGTAATTATTATAAGCGTTTTGCTCGAAAAATATCCTGCCTCCGTTAAGGTCGGCCAGCATTACGGCAGAATAATCTTTGAATCTGTTCTTAAAAGATTTACTGAAATCAGTCTTTTTGGTAAATTTTGCAGTCTGAGCCTGAGAAATCGATAATAAACCTATGAGTACAAGATTGAATAATATTTTTTTCATACCTGGCTTTTCGTTATTTAAACATACGCTGTTTCATCTTCATAACCTGACTCTTCGAACCCTTTCCTTCTCAAAGTACAGCTGTCGCAGTGTCCGCAGGCTTTACCGAGAACAGGCTCGTAACATGATACGGTCTTTGAGTAATCGACATCGAGACTTTTCCCAGTTCTTATTATTTCGGCTTTGGTCATACTTATGAGAGGAGTTTCGATAATTACTCTAAAACCGGTCTCGACGGAACTTTTAAGCGCGAGATCAGCGACTTTTTGATATGCCGCGATATACTCCGGCCTGCAGTCCGGATAACCTGAATAATCCAGGCTGTTCACACCGATAAAAACCGCTTCGGCCCCGATCGTTTCCGCATAAGCCATAGCGTAACTGAGAAATATCGTATTCCTTGCCGGAACATAAGAATCCGGTATTTTCGTAGAATCAAAGCTGTCTTTTTTTACTTTTACATTATGGTCGGTAAGGGATGAAGCCTTGAAGAATTCTCTGTCCAGATGCGCTGTTTTGTGTTCTGCGGCTCCGAATTTTCCGGCGTTGTATGAAGCAAGTTCAAGCTCAACGGAGTGCTTCTGACCGTAATCGAAAGAAAGCGCATAGACTTCGAACCCTCTGTCTCTGGCAATAGCAAGACAGGTGGTCGAATCCAGTCCCCCCGATAACAGCACAACAGCTTTTTTCATCATTTTCCCGCGCATGTTCAACATCTCTTCAAGTATAATAAAAAACCGTGTTTTTATCAAGCCGTAATTTGATGCCGCTATTTTCTTGCTACCGAAAATATATTGTTGTGCCCCCTCACGATGAATTTATTCATTTCAAGCATGAAGAGTTTGCTCATGAGAATTCCTGTATCCAGACGCAATTCATCCGACAGCTCGTCGATGCTTTTTGAATCTTCAACAAGCAGACTGAATATCTTTTCTTCAATTTCGTCTGCGAACGATATAAGTTTTTCCTCGACCGCTCTTGCCTTATCCGAAGTTCTGTTCTTTACGCGCTCGGGCATTTCGTCAATAATATCATCGACGCACATAACAAGTTTTGCCTGGCCTGTTTTTATAAGATTGTTCCCTCCTTCGAACTTAGGCCTGAATATCTCGTTCGGTATGGCGAACACCTCTCTTCCCTGCTCGAGCGCAAAGTTGGCCGTTATAAGCGAGCCTGAATCCTTTTTCGCTTCTCCTATAAGAACACCCAGACTTATTCCGCTTATAACGCGGTTCCTTGCGGGAAAAGTATAGGTCGTCGGTTTTGTGCCTATCAGAAAGGGCGAAAAAACAGCTCCTCCCGACTCGGCTATAGCCCTCCTCACCGTCCTGCTCTCGAGATTAACCCCGCAGTCAATTCCTGAGCCCAGAACCGCGACCGTCCTTTTTCCCGCCTCCAGCGCGCCCTTGTGCGCGACAGTGTCCGCCCCCATCGCCAGCCCGCTGACGATGACATATCCCGCCTCCGCGAGTTCCCTTGAAAGCCTGCCTATCGTCTGGGCTCCGGACTTCGTCACAGCCCTTGAACCCACTACGGCGACGGATATGTCATCCTTTTCGCTCAGCACGCCTTCGTAGAAAAGGTACAGGGGCGGATCATAGATGTTCTTCAGGTTGTCAGGATAGTCTTCGTCAAACACCGTCACCAGCCCGTAATCCTGGAACTTATTCAGTTTTACCATCTGATCACGGTAAACAAAATCGTCGAATACTGCTTTCCTCAGGTTTTGTATTCCGCTGGCCGATATTCCGTTGACCTGAAGTTCTTCATCCGGTAATTCCCGGCACTCTTCCGCTGTTCTGCATGACGACAGAAGTTTATTGATAGATGCGCCGGTAATATTTTTTACCGATTCAAGCTTTAGAATTTCTCTAAACCGATCCGCTGTCACCTTTCCTCCGATGTTTTTCGGAAAAATAACACAAAAGGCGTGTCAAATCGTGACACGCCCAAAAAAATATTTACTTTTTTTTATTTTTCCCAGACCGGAACAGGAGTTTCTGTCTCTTTTATCTTTTCAGCTATCATAAGTTTAAGCTCGTCAAGTCCCTCGTTGCTGAATGACGATATCTTGTGATCGAAAAATTTTCCTTTATACGGTTTTTCAAGAAGATCTTTTTTGGACATTATGACCATAAAAGGTTTTTCACGCATAATATCGCTGTACGTAAAAAGTTCGTTCTGAAGCACTTTGAAATCTTTTTTATAATCCTCAGAATCAGCAGTGATAAGGTAAACAAGAACTTTTGTTCTTTCTATATGCTTTAAAAATCTGAGCCCGAGCCCTTTTCCTTCGCTTGCACCCTTGATCAGCCCCGGAATATCGGCCATAACGAAACTTTTATAATTTTCATATTTGACTATTCCGAGATTGGGAAACAGTGTTGTGAAAGGATAATCCGCTATCTTCGGCCTTGCGTTGGAAAGTACTGATAGAAGAGTTGATTTTCCCGCATTAGGGAATCCTACAAGCCCTACATCAGCCAGAACTTTAAGCTCGAGGATCAGATGCTTTTCTTCTCCGCTTAATCCGCTCTGGGCATATTTGGGAGCCTGCCTTGTCGCAGTTTTAAAATGAGCGTTCCCCCAACCGCCTTTTCCGCCTTCCAGAAATAAATAGTGTTTTTTATCTTCAGAGACGTCGAGGTATACTTCTCCCGTTTCACTGTCTGAAACAACAGTTCCCAGAGGCACTTTGATCACGATGCTCTTGCCGCCCTTCCCGCTCATGTCGTTCATGTCGCCGTCGTGACCGTTCTCGGCAATGAATTTCCTGTTGAGTGTAAAATCAAGAAGTGTGTTCATATTCACATCACCCTCGAAGATGATATCTCCTCCCCTGCCGCCGTCTCCTCCGTTCGGTGTCCCTCTAGGCACGAATTTTTCTCTTCTGAAGGCGACTTTCCCTTTTCCCCCGCTGCCGGATTTCACGGTAATATTTACAAAATCTACGAACATATTTATCCCTGTAGTTATTGGGCAAATATAAAACTTCGGGCCTTTAATAGCAAAATAAAAGGTGAAAAGAAATACCTTTTTGTCTTGACTTAATATTTTAATGAATATATAATTAGTAAATAAATACCTGAAAGAGAGAAGTATCCATAATTGAACAGTAAGTATTTCGTTATATTATATTTTTCACAATTAAAGATTAATCTCTACTCTACTCTACTCTACTCTACTCTACTCTACTC
>DAIMKZ010000077.1:0-11182 GCA_036721445.1 Candidatus Delongbacteria bacterium | reverse complement strand
TAACATTGGAAAAATGACTTGACCCGTGTGATGTTTTATCTTGTTAGCTTTTTTCCATGACCGTTAGAGCCAATTTGTTTATTCTGACTGGTTTCTAAAGCGTGAAAATGCGAACCTTAAGCCTGTTTAAGAAATGACCCTGGAATTTTGTAAATCTTTTTTGTTGCATCGAATACCAAATTTTGGTATATTGATTTTAAATAGGTCTGGAGGAATAATGAGCAAAAATACTTCAATATCATTGGGTGATCACTTTGAAGCATTCATGACAAAAGAAATCGATTCGGGCAGGTATAAATCTGCAAGCGAAATTGTGAGAGCCGGGCTCAGACTTTTGGAAAATGAAGAGCAGAAGCTTGAAGCATTGAGAAATGCTCTTGTTGAAGGAGAAAAAAGTGGCCTTATCAACAATTTCAATTCAAAGAAACACCTGACTGAACTTCATAAAAAGTATAACGTCTGATGAAAAAATTTGAAATAACCAAAAAAGCCGGCTCTGATCTGGAAAATATCTGGTTGTACACTTTTCAAAATTGGTCTTTAGAGCAGGCTGACAGATACTATGAGCTGCTAATCAATGAGATCCTCTTCCTCTCTGAACATCCTTTCGCAGGTACTATCGCTGATCACATTATAAAAGGCTACAGAGTTTCCAGAGTTAAATCGCATCTGATATTTTACAAATATAATCCTGAAGGATTTATAATAGTAGTAAGAATTTTGCATTCAAGCATGGATGTAGAAAATAAGTTTGAAGCTTAGATAAACTGGATAAACAAACTAGGCTCTAACATTGGAAAAATATCCTATCCTTGTGTTCTTTTTGCCATGACCGTAATGGAGTTATTCAATGAAATATTTTAGTAAAAGAAATCTCACTTTATTATTTATCTCGATCTGCGTAAGTCAGATCATGGCATTTATATTCTGGTATGCTTTTAAATATAATCTGTTTGCAATATTCTTTGCAAGCTGTATTGTAACATCCTTGTTAGCAATTAAAAAATAAGAAAAATAATTTTAGGTTGATTTTACTTAACCCGAAACATTTTCTCCATGAGCTCATACAGATCGGGATGATTGGCTTTGAATTTCTTCGGGTTCTCGAAGAAATATTCGCTGACGACGGCGAAGAATTCGGTCTTGTCGGTGGCTCCGTAGGGATTGATGTCGGATCTTCCCTGCATTATTCTGCCGATGTTCTGATGTATGAGTTCGAGCCAGGGTACGATGTACTGCTTCTGCAGGAAGAGCTTGGGTATCCCGTCCGTCGAGCCGTCCGCCTTGTCTATCAGGTGCACGAATTCGTGTATGCCCACGTTCGAGCCGTCCCATTCGTTCGCGAAACCCCAGTGAAGGTCGTGTTTGGACAGGATCATCTTGCCGTTCATGTAGCCGTCGCCTACCATGCCGGAAATGTCGTGCTCGCCGTCGTAGTTCGTCCCGGTCTGGAAGCTGTCGTTGAAGCTGTTCTCATACAGTAATACTTCGTCGAGGTTGAGATACTGCCACTCCGGGAATCTGAATATCGGAATAACAGCGCTCGCGGCAATAAGAAGCTCGTCGTTCCTGGTCACATTCGCCCCAACCCCGGTGATCTTCACGTTCGATAAAAATTCGGCTACCTTGAATTCAAAGAACTTCTTTTCCTCTTCGTTAAGGTCCTTGAAAAATCTCACTTTCGAGTTCAGGATCGAGATATCCTTTACGGACAGTCTCTCCAGAGGCTGCTTCCACTTATCGCTCCTGCCCAGATATTTGAACAGCCAGATCAGAAATCCAAAGAAAACGACGAGGAATATCGCATAGTAAATATCGTACATTAGATAAATTTATGTAAATAAAATGCAAATTACTATACAAATCGTTATATTTCACAAAAAATCCGGAGAATAAATGATATTCGATAAACTGACAAATCTGCATAAATACGCGAAACTTCACCCAAGGTTCGAAAAAGCTTTCGAATATATTAAGACCGCTGACTTTGACTCGCTTCTTTCGGGCAGGCACCTCATAGACGGCGAAGACATTTATGTGTCTGTCGCGGAATATTTTACCAAGGACGAAGGCTTTCTCGAAGGGCACAGGGAGCACATCGACATTCAGCTCATCACCAAAGGATCGGAGAAGATCGGTTTTGCGCTTCATACGGATCAGGTGGAAAAAGAACCTCACAATGAAGCGAGGGACATCAGCTTCTATCACGGAAACTGCGACTATGTCACTCTAACACCGGGCACTTTCGCTATATTCTTCCCCGAGGACCTGCATAAACCGGGTATAATGGACAGAAAGCTCGTCGAAGTGAAGAAGATCGTGGTCAAGATAAGGATTTAAGATGATATCGTGTAATAATTGCGGAAATGAGCTGAAATGAGCATAAATAAGCCTGACATATCTAAATATAAAGTACTGATCTTCGACCTGTTCCATACGCTTTCATCGATCCATCATTCGAACGTGCCGGGCAGGAATTCTCACGAAATAATCGGTATTTCGAGAGAGAAATGGCTCGATGCTCTTTTTTCTGATCATGAGAGGAGGGCCAGAGGACACATAAAAGATCCTATAGAAATAGTACGTGACATCACCGGTAAACTTGAAATGGACTTGAGCGACGAGATAATATCCAGACTCGCCAGAAGTCGATACGACCGTTTCGCGTACAGCCTGAAGAACATTCTTCCCCACACCGTCGAGACGATAAAAGAGCTTAAACGGAGAGGGAAAAAGATCATCCTTCTCAGCAATGCCGATGTCTGCGAAGTCGACGCATGGGGAGAATCACCTCTCGCCGAACACTTCGATCACGCGGTATTCTCCTGCCACACCGGTTATCTTAAACCTGAAAAAGAGATCTACGATCATGCCGTAAAACTTTCGGGCGCACTCCACGAAGACTGCCTGTTCATCGGCGACGGCGGCTCTGATGAGCTTAACGGCGCGAAAAACGCGGGTCTCAAAGCGGTATTCACTTCGGAATTCATCAAAGACCTCTGGCCCGAGCATATCGAACAGAGAATGCTGATCGCCGATTATCATATCGGGAATATAAGCGAACTGCTGTAATTTATTTTATCCCGTACTTGTTCGCGTATTTCGAGACTATCTTCTTCCAGTGATCGTGTTTAAAATACCTGTGAGCTTCGGTCAGATCGACATACGCGCCGTTCATCAGGTTCTGAACGATTATTTCGGCGATCAGAGCTTCCTTTTTGAACGGATCCTCAAAACATTCCTCCACATCCATCACCATCCCTTTGTTTATGCCTTCGACGACGCATTTATACACAGTATTATCCTTTCCGATCAGGCTGCCGATACTGCTGAGCTGCTCGATACCTTTTTTGATCGCCCTTACCGAGATGTTCTTGTTATAATTAATGACAGGTTCGCCTCCCCTAAGAAGAGTGTCCACCGAAATTTCCAGTACAGCCGCAAGGTCGGGCAGAAGCATCGTGTCCGGTAAAGTCTCGCCCCGTTCCCATTTCGATACTGCCTGATATGAAATATTCAACCTTTCTCCGAGCTGCTTCTGAGTGATGTTCTTTTCCGATCTCACCTTCCTTATGAACGAACCTATTTTCTTCATATCCATCTTGATCCCCTTATGCATTTACCGGAATATACGAAAGGTGCGGTTTAGGGTCAATAATCGCGAAGTTGTATATTTGATTCTATAAATGAAACCGGAAGTTGAATCTATTCGTAATACTCGATTTTTCTAATGGCCGTATTAGCTTGTGTAACCATTTTTACCCAGTTACCATGATCATCATATTCGTAATTTGTATTCTTAACTATAATAATTTCACCCGATTTATAGCTTTCTTGTCTCACTACATTATCATTTTGATCATAATTAATTACAGAGCTGCTTGATAAACCTTTGCTGTCAGAATATTCTATTTTGATAACATTTCCGCTAATATCAAATGTTTTAGTCTCTGTAGCGTACCTGTTCTTCTCATGGATAAAATCCATTCTGTGTACGATTTCATTACCTTTTTCATCATATGTATATTTATGCACATAACTGAGCTTTCCGCCTGAATATTCATTTAAAATTATAAGTTCTCCACTTTCATTATATTCATACTCAGCGATCTTTTGAATAATATTACTCTTTTGATCAAACGCATTCCACTCAGCTAATCCTCCCTGCTCATTGTATTTATAATTCCAGCCCCCATTTAATGTGTCAGACTTGAACCAGTTTTCTTTTACTAATTCGTTTTTATCATTATAATAATATATCCTTTTAAAAACCTGATTTTCTTTTGAATCGTATTCTTCGGATGATATGCGGTTTCCTTTATCGTCATATGAAAATATCTGATACCCGTGTATAGCATCGTCCTTATTATAAAATATCTTCTTAACCGGATTTCCGAACTTGTTAAATATTGTAATTTCATGACAATCGTTTATTTCTTCGACTGATTTCACTTTGCCTTTTAGCTGTAATTCTGTTAGATCATTTTTATTCAATGGATTTTGTATTGCCAGAAGAGCACATGATATTATCAGTAAAATCAAAATTAGATATTTATTCATTATCACATATCCTCAAATTACTAATTACTTTATCCTCTTCAGCCTGACCGCGAAAGCGCCTTCGTGACCGTGAACACCCGGTATGACGGAGTAGCTGCCGTCTGGATTCTTGAAAGGACTGAGTGAGGGAATGTCGGGCGGATCAATGATGAAATCCTCGTCGATTTCAAGAAATGCGTTCACGATATCCATATTTTCTTCTTTGAAGATCGAGCAGGTCGAATAGACTATATAACCACCTTTCTTGACGAAGACCGAAGCGCGTTTCAGTATGGCGAGCTGAAGTTTTGTAAGGTCCTTGAGCATTTCTTCCGATTTATTCCACCTGCTCTCCGGATGCCGCCTGAAGTTGCCACTCCCGGTGCACGGCGCATCGATGAGGATCTTGTCGAAGTCCTCGAACACCTGGAATTTCTGCGCTTCCTGGAAGACGAGTTTGTCGAATTTGAGACCGAGCCGCTTGAAATTGTGCTTGATGAGCACTCGCTTCTTCTGCGAAATGTCGTTGAGCAGGAGCTTTGCGCCGTTCCCGGTCAGCTCCTGAACATAGGTCGATTTTCCCCCGGGAGCGCAGCAGAGGTCCAGCAGCCTGTCATTCTTTACAGGCTGCAGAAGAAGCGCCGGGATAGCGTGCGGCGGATCCTGTATATAGAACCGCCCTTCGGCGAACGCGTTCGAACCGACGGCGTTCCCGCTCTCTATCTTAAGAAAATCCTCAAAATACTCCTCTTCCGCCGCAGTGATCCCCTCCCCGGCGAGGATCGTCACAAGCTCGTCCCTGCCGTTCTTCATCCTGTTCGCCCGGACATAGACAGGCGGGATCGTCTGGTTAAACCTCAGAATACTCTCCGCCGTCTCTTTCCCGTACTGGCTGACCAGCTTCGCCGTTATCCATTCCGGGTGGGACGAGTACATAGCAAGTTCGGACGACCTGTCATCCTCAGTCATTTCAAGTTCCGTCATCCGCCTGAGTATCGCGTTTATGTACTTGAACTTACCTTTGCCCAGTATCTTCTTTGAAAGTTCCACATACTCGTTGACTATCGAGTAATCGGTCGAGCTGTCGAGGTAGAAATATTCGACCCCCGCGCAGAGAAGGATCATTTCATTTTTCAGTTCCTGATCCTCTATTTTCCTGTCTATCTTCGCGCATAAGAATTTTTCGACGAAACTGAAATGCCTGAAGAACTGGTTGACAAGATTTATCAGCCTCCGTTTGTCCCTGTCGTCAAGGTCTTTTAATATCTCGGGATACAGAGTCTCGAACGACAGCCTGTCGTTGTAGATCCGCATGACCGTATTGAAATATAGTTTTCTCAGATTCATTTTTTGTCTAAATATATCGAAAGTGAGTTCCGTCTTAATATTTTCGGAAGGAAATACAGCCTGACAGTGCAGGATATTCCGTCATTTTCTTCAAATATTCTTTCGCTGATTTCGGCTGCGACAATAAATATCTTTTCCTCATCCGGATATATTTCAAACGAAGGCTCTTTAAAGTAGTCCGATGCTTTTATTTCGTATGTTTTTAAAGTAGCGCCGTACTCGCTGTTTATCTGAAGTATCACAAATCTGTTATTTTCGGTTTTGAAAGTCTTGAGTGTTCTCGACATGTTTTTCATTCTGAGCGTAAGTTCAAGAGGCTTACCCATGGTATAAGTGCCGTTTTCGGAAGTTAAATAGTACGAAACCCCGTCGATTTCGAGCGATGTGAATTTTGGCTTTCCGGTGCCTGTCCTTTTATCTCCCGAAGTGCCTGCGCAGCCGGAAAACAGTAAGAAAGCAGTCAATAACAGAACCGGTACTTTAAACATCGATATTACCGTTGTCTCTTGCTTCAAGATAAGTCTGATATAGATTTTCGTTTATGAACATATCCACTATTTCTTTATCGAGCTCGCCGTCTTTTGCCATGAACCCGAGGATCTGTCTGGCCTTATCGACCGGAATAGCCTTTTTATACGGTCTGTCCGATGCGGTAAGCGCTTCAAAAACATCCGCCACCGCCAGTATCCTTGACTGCAGCATTATCTTCTCTCCGCGCACATTGTAAGGATATCCGCTTCCGTCAAGCATTTCGTGATGCGCTCCCGCGATCTTGGGAATATCTTTCAGTTCATCCGTGAAAGGTACGGTTTCGAGTATATCAAGCGTATTGGTAACATGACGCTTCATCTTTTCCCATTCCTCAGGCGAAAAATTCCCCTTAACGAAATTGGTGAGCATATATATCTCTTCTTCTTCGAGGTAATTATGCTCCTCACCCTGAAAATCAACGAACTTCTTGTTCCCGATCTCGACGATCTTTGCTTTATCCTCATCGGAACACGGCCCCGGCAGATTCCTGTCCAGAATGAATTTGAGATCGGCGTCTATCCGTGCTATAAAATCCTTCTTAATTGCCTCGTCATGTATGTGGAAATCCGTTGAGAATTTAATGACCTCGAACCTGTTCTTAATTACTGCGATATCATCGTCTTCGAGCTTGTTGCGCTTTTCCAGAACGTTCTCCGGAACAGCGACTTTACCTACATCGTGCAGAAGAGCGGCGTACTTGAGCTCTTCGAGCTTTTCATCGCTGAAATATATATTTTTGAAATTCCCGTCTTCTTTACGATTGATGTGCTCGGCGATCATGCGTGATATATAAGCAACCCTTTTCGAGTGTCCGGCAGTGTGCGGGCTTCTGGCTTCTATTGCCTCGGAGAACGCTTCAACAAGAGCTTTATAAAGGTTCTTGTTGGCCTCGAGAAGTCTCGCGTTCGAGAGCGCTACTGCCGCCTGGCTCGCCAGAGAAAGGATAATGGCCTCGAATTCCTTTGAAAAAGGAACTATCCGGCCGCTGCCGTCCATCTGGTTGATAAGCTGTATCACCCCGAGGACATTTCCCTCGTTGTCCTTCATGGGTACAGACAGCATAGAGACTGTTCTGTAGCCGGTTCTCTCATCGTAAGATTTGTTGAAGGAATAAGGCTTGTCCTCCGGAATTTTGTAGCAGTCCTCAATATTGACCGTCTCGCCGGTTATGGCCGTATAACCTGATATCGACCTCATTTCCAGCGGTACGGAAAATGACCTGAAAACGCTTTCCTTACCTTTTCTTGCAAGAGAAACGGTCTTGGTAGCCTGAAAGATCAGTTCGGACCTTATCTCATCCTTGATATACAGCGAACATGCGTCACAGTCCGCGAACTCGATAATCTCGTCCACGATCAGATTGAACAGGTTCTCCAGCTTTGTTTCAGAGCTTAACGCTATCCCGATCCTGTTGAATGCGAATACAAGTTCTTTATAATCCATTAAAGCCGCCTTTACTTGATTTCTTCGTATTCGGCCTCTTCTATCCTGTCGGTACTCTTCTTTTTATCACGGCCTGTCTGCAGAATAACTTCCGCTTTTCCTTTTATTCTTCCGATCTGATATGCCATATAGACTACCACGATGATTATTAGTGTTCCCAGAAGCGGCATTTTACCTCTTTTGTTTATATTTTCAGATATTTGCTGTCGTCTATACCGTTTTCGATCTCTTTGAGAATCACTTCTATATGTTCATTATTTTCAGGATCGAGCCCGTCAATATTAACGATCAGCAGCGGACATTCCCGGAAGTGATCGAAAAAATACATGTAGCCTTTATTCAATCCTTCAATATATTCGGCATTTATATCCTTCTCGTAGATCCGCTTTTTACTTTTCACCCTTTCGTACAGAACTGCAGGATCATGAGCGTGGAGATAGATCACGACATCGGGGGTTCTAATATTCAGATTCATTACTTTCAGCACCTGATTATAAAGGGCAAGATTCTTGTCGTCCAGGTTGTACGATGCGTAGATCTGATCCTTGTTAAATATGTAGTTCGCGACGATATTCGAGCTGAAAAGATCGCCGTAAGGTATTTCGATCTGCTGCTGATACCTCACCGTTAAAAAGAACAGCTGAAGGGGCAGCGCGAACTTTTCCGGATTTCGGTAAAAATCGCTCAGGAACGGATTTTCGTAATAATTATCCCTGATAAGTTTTGCCTTGAGCTTTTCGGACAGTTTGACCGCCAGAGCGTTCTTTCCGCTGCCCATGGCACCTTCCACAGCAATATATATCTGGTTGATATTGAACTTCATTTCACGCTCATTTTACTTACACTTGAAGTGTCCGCGCACTCTGAAAGCAAATCGCTGACCGTCTTTCCCGTCACCGGATCTGAAGCTTCAGGCTCGATCTCGCATACAGGCACAAGAACGAACTTCCTTTTTCTGAACTCGGGATGCGGTATAATCAGTTCTTCGCTTTCTATCTTCCTGTCCCCGAAAAGAATGATGTCTATATCTATTGTTCTAGGTCCGTACTTTTCTACTCTGATCCTGCCAAGATCGTTCTCTATCGTCCTTATGATCCCGAGCAGCTGCTCATGACCGCCTTCAAATGTGCCTGATACCGCGATATTGACAAAATCGTCCTGTTCCTTTAATCCCACAGGCTCGGTTTTATAGTAGGACGAAACGCTGTCCGCATCAAAACCCGACATCATAAGCCCCGAAAGAGCTGCATTGATGTTTTCTTTCCCGTCACCGACATTGCTTCCCAGCGACAGTATTATTTTTTCGTTCATCGCGGCTCCATGTGTTACCGTTTCATAATATAAACATTTAAATATATTTTTTAAAGAACAAAAATCATTTAGTTTGACATTAATAACCGTAAGTCATATTTTACGCACATGGCAGAAAGATCACTCAAATATCCGCCAGAATTCAAGCAGGAAGTGTGCGAGTACGCTCTGAAAGATAATATAGTCGGATCATCAAAATACTATAAGATCAGCAGAAAGACCGTATCGAAATGGATTAAAATATATCAGCGGAAAGGAACCGGCGCGCTTGGAGAGCGGAAGAAAAGACAGGACAGTCAGCCTGCGAAAATTGACAGGGAACTGCTTAGCGAGATCGTTAGGTATAAAAAGGATAATCCGGGATCCACATTAAAAAACATAAGAGATAAATTTTCACTCGAATGCAGCCTTCCGCTTTTATGTGTTAAATTGAATAAGCAGTACCGATGGAAGACACAAAAAAAAGATGAACAAAATTTTTACGTTACTTACGGAATAATTAAAGATTCATTATCCGGTGATATTAGAAAAAGAACATACAGGTTCGAATTGTACGACAGTCTTCATAAGAATATATACTTCGGATTATCTCAGGATTGCAGCATACGTAACCTGTGCGTTTTTATAAGATATGTCTTAACCTTCCTTGAGAATGCCGGTCTGAAGAAAAACAACGCGAAGATAGTAACGAATATTACTTTTCTTATCAGATCTTCAGTTCCGTATTCTGATTATGATAAAATGATCCGTAATGAATTCGGCATAGGGATATTCCATAAAGACAATATTCGTACACTCGATAACTCAATAAAAAAAGACCACAACTCGTTAAAAAGCGTTTACAGGGAATCTGTATTGAATTGCAGCGAACATTATATTCCTCCACTCAGAATCGAAGATATATTAAGACAAGTAAACATAAGCGACACACCAGAAAGGAAATGGCTTGAAACGATTTCGAATCATAAAGTAGTCAATCAGCTGATGATAGATGCCGTAAAGCAGATTGAACTTTTTGCTGATCAGGCTAAGATAGATTTTGATTTTGATAAAGCTCTGAATTTCTACGGGAAAATATATCAGACAACCGTCAGATGTCCTGAATCAGAGATCATAAAGATCAGCGTCCTTTTTAAGAAAGCGATGATATATTACCATCTGGACAGTTACGCAGAAACAAAATCAGCTTTATTTGAGATACTTGATCAGAAAGAGAATTGCAGAAAACGATTCGGTCTCGGACAAGTGCATTATTATCTCGGTATTGTATTCAGGATCGAGAATGATCTTAAAAGAAGCAGTTACCACTTTGATACAGCCGTAAGACTTCTTTATGAAAGCCCCAGAAAAAACAACCTGTACATATATTATCAGGCTGTAATAAATAGACATATTAATACCGAAAACTACAAAACAGCCTTGATATGGGCTAATAAATACTTGAGATTAAGTAAGCAGCGCTGCTTGACAGAGCAGATTTGCAAAGCATACGACCTTAGGGGTATTGTATATTTCTACATGAAGAAATACTATAAATCAGCTAAAGATTTTAAATCGCAGTTACATTTATCCCAAGAAAATGGACTTCTTGTACAGGAAATCAAAGCCATATATAATTTATTCAGCGTGTCACCACATTTTTTTACTGACGAGCATTTAAAACATATCGACAGACTTACAGAGATTACGAAACATGTAAAAACTCTATTACCCCTACATAATTGTAATAACCAGTTAGGTAATTACTATTTCCGTGCAGGTCAGTATGAAACTGCTTTAGATTATTATAAAAATGAAGTGTTTTTTTATAAGAAGATCAATGACAGATTCTATTATTACAGGAATCTGCATTATCTTGCATTATGCAATTACTACTTGGGTAATTATAACACGGCTCTTAGGAATTTCTCTGAAATATGCGCTGAAAATAACATCAATAATTACGATATTATTTCTCACTCTTATAATTTTATGGGAAGAATTTATGATACAAGAAATGACATAAAAAAAA
>DAIMKZ010000076.1:0-11227 GCA_036721445.1 Candidatus Delongbacteria bacterium | reverse complement strand
TCGTTAAGCTCCATCTCTATGTAAGCAAAACCCTCTTCCGTTCTGGTGACAGTTCCTCTGTCCATAATTTATTTCCAAAGATAAGATAAGCTGGCTTTGTGGGTGTTGCCCAGATCCTCGAAGTCGGGTCTGAAAGCATAATCAAGAACAAAATTCATAAAACTAAGCCCGCTTCCGGCAGACCAGGTGTCGTCAGTATTGTAGCCGCCCCTGATAAAAACATTTTTAAATTTAAGTTCAAGTCCGCCGGAAAAAACTATATCGGCAAAACCTAAAGACGCAAAAGAATATTCGGAGTAGTTTTCTGTTCGGATCTTCATTCCTCCCAGAACTTTGTAATCTGCCAGGAAATATTCCAGCCTGTTGTTGTATTCTGCGCCGAATAAAGCCGAGGGGTTGACGAACTCGTTCTCCCCGGTGCTCCAGAAGAGAGCTGAAGTCGTAATATCCTGAAGTTTTAATCCGAGAGTAATGCCGTAGGGAGCTTTATACAGTCCCGAGACGTCAAATCCTATCCCTGAAGCGGATTCTTTTTCGAAAGTTTTAAAAAGAAGTTTGGTTCCCGCTCCCCAGTTAATCCTGTCGCTGAACTTCCTGCCGAAACTTAAGAACAGTGCAAGTTCATTGTCGGAAACCGTATCGTAAGGCAGTATCCTGTTGTCGGGACCGACAGGCTCATTTTCGTTCTCAAGTTTTGTCAGAGTGATGCCGTCAACATTTATCCATATCAGCGCGGCTCCGACGTCGAATTCTCCGTATTTTGTGTTGTATGCCGCGAATTCCTGCTGTACTATCCCTTCGAACCGTTCGCTGTGCGATAAGATCAATCCGCTGCTGCTGTATTCGGGAAGAAAGGCCGGATTAAAATATACCGCGGAAGGATTGCCGAAAGATGTTAGCACGATGTTTCCCAGCGACAGGCTTCTTGCGTCCACGCCGCCGCTTATGAACTCACCCGCGTATTTCCCGCTTCCGAAGAGTGTGAAAGCAAGGGCTAAAAGTATTAAAGCGGTCTTTTTGATCATTTTACTCCATTGAGAACATGTCTGTCGAGCCTTTGCCCTGTCTGATTATTTCTATATCCTCGCCGCTGAGGTCTATCACGGTCGAGAACTCGGGTATAATCACTCCGCAGGCAATTATCTCGTCAACCAGTTTTCCGTAATTTTTTTCTATATCGACAGGATCGGACAGAGTTTGACCTTTACCCTCTGTGATATCTGAATACTTATTGAGACTCGAACTTATCAGAGGATTTCCTAATCCTTCAACTAAAGAAAAGTCTATATTGTTCTCGGGAATTCTTATACCGACCTTTTTCTTCTCACCGGAAACGGTTTTCGATACGGAATTGAGAGCCTTCATGATAAAAGTATAAGGTCCGGGGAGCAGTTCTTTCATTATCCTGTAAGATTCTTTTGAGCATTCCGAATATTCGCTTATCTGACTGAAACTGCTGCAGACGAAAGAGAAAGTCTTTCTTTTTTCCACTTTTTTTATCATTACAAGTTTCTCGAACCCCTTTTTATTGAATAGGTCGCATCCGAAAGCATAACCTGTATCGGTAGGGTAGATTATGACTCCTCCGTTCCTGAGGATATTGACTATGTGCTCTATGTCTCTTTTCTTAGGGTTTTCTTCATTCATTTCGATCATAAAATTTTACCTTTCAGCTTAATTCAAGCATTTTATTCAGTGCTGCTGCAGCCTTTATTCTGATCTCTTCGGGTACATTGATTTCAAACTGTTCGTTGAGAAGTGAGCTGTAAAGATTCTCAAGTGTAGTTTTCTTCATCTGAAGGCAGACTGCATGATCGGCTAACGGATATATCCTTTTATGAGGATATCTGTGCATCAGCATCTTTGCGATCTCCACTTCCGTGCCTATTATTACTCCCGCATCCTCATTCATTTCTTCAATATTCTCTTCAACGAATTTGATGATCTGAGTCGTTGATCCGATAAAGTCGGCCTGTTCGAGAACATCCGCCGGTGCTTCAGGGTGAACCAGCAGTATACAGTTCGGATGTTCATGTTTCGCTATGAATATATCACCCGGGCTGAATTCGTCATGAACATAGCACCAGCCGTTCCAGATCACCATGTCCGCACCGGTCAGTGCCTGACAATAAGCTCCCAGGTTCTTATCCGGCGCAAAAATGATCTTTTTGTCTTTGTAATGTTCCACTATACTAACGGCATTCGACGAGGTGCAGATGCAGTCGCTTTCAGCTTTCACTTCAGCCGGAGAATTTATATAAGTTATAACAACTGCCCCCGGATGTTTCTTCTTAAGCTCTTTTAAGCCTTCCGCGTCCGCCATTCCGGCCATCGGGCAGGCGGCTTCTCTTGAGGGCAGCAGCACTTTTTTATCAGGAGAGAGTATTTTGGCGCTTTCGGCCATAAAATCGACTCCGCAGAAGACGATAATGTCCGCATCAGTCCCGGCCGCTTTCTTTGAAAGCTCGAGTGAATCTCCGACAAAATCTGCGGCCGTTCTTATGTCCTCGTCCTGATATGAATGTGCGAGTATTACGGCATTTTTATTTTTCTTAAGTTCCGCGATATTTTTTAACAGTTCTTCCCTGTCCACTTTGCAATGCTCCGTTTTTTTATGGAATATAGTTATAAGGTGCTGTATTGTCAAATGCAAAAAGCGCCTTTGGCGCTTCTGCACGGCAGTTCAATAATAGGGGGAGGATTACTTGTCCTGCCGAAAGACAATATACAAATATTTTGGTGAAATACTAAATTATTTTTTTAAAATTTTTCGTGGAGTTTCAAAAAAGGTACAGCGTCTATGTCTCCGCCCGCCAACCATGCATCAGGTCCGCTTCTCAATATTTTTATGTAAGCTGTCATGGCGACCATCGCGGCGTTGTCAGTGCAGTATTTTGGGGAGGGATAATGGAATTTAATTTTTTTCTTCACGGCAAAGTCCGCTACTTTTTTTCTCAGTACCGAATTCGCGGACACTCCGCCGGCAAGAAGGACAGTATTTACTTTATATTTTTTCACGGCTCTGAAAAGTTTCTCCGTAAGAGAATCCGTAACGGAATCCAGAAATGAAGCGGTTATGTTCGCGATATTTTCTTTAATGAATTCAGGATCCTGTTTTTCAAGATAGTATTTTACGGCCGTCTTAAGTCCGCTGAAACTGAAATCTAGACTGTTCTTCATTCCTCTCGGGAAGGTGACAAAATTCTTGTCGCCTTTAGCGGACAGCTCGTCGATTATCCTTCCGCCCGGGAAGCCCAGACCGAGCATCTTGGAGACCTTGTCTATACATTCGCCCGCAGCGTCGTCGCGCGTTTTACCGATAAGCTCATAAACTCCGTATTCGGGAACATGGACGAGTTCCGTGTGACCTCCGGATACAACGAGGACTATGAACGGGAATTCTATTTCCGGATGTTCGATGTAGTTCGCGGAGATATGAGCTTCTATGTGATTTACGGGTACAAGCGGTCTGGACAGCGAGAAGGCTAAGCCTTTTGCAAAATTGACGCCAACGAGCAGGCATCCGACAAGTCCGGGGCCGTAAGTTACTCCTACGGCGTCAATTTCCCCGGGTGATCTGCCTGAGTCCGCAAGCGCTTTTTCCAGCACTGCCGGGAAAAAGCTCAGATGCTCCCTCGACGCGATCTCGGGGATCACTCCGCCGTAGCAGATATGCTCCAGCTGTGTGTTAGTGGCGACGGAAAGTATCTTCCCGTCCTCGAGTACGGAGACAGACGTGTCATCGCAGGATGATTCGATGCCGAGAACTATCATTTCTTCCTTCCGAGAGATATTATATCGTGGACCTTCCATCTGAAATCGTCGTCAAGAACCGTATAGAATATCTCTTTCACGGTAAATTTCAGATCTGTCTTCTTCATGAATGTTTCAAGCTGTTTTTGGGCGTAAAGGGTCGATTCTTCGGTCGCAAAAGTGCCTATAGAAGCGTGGGGAATAAAAGGCTCAAGGTTCAGACCCTGGATGTTTTCGGGACAAACGGCGGAAAGCTGAGAGTTCAGTGTGTCAAGTTCTTCTGTATAGGACGGAGCAATATATAAAAAGAACGGATCTTTGAAGAAACCTGTCTTTGTAAATTCAACCTCGAACGGGGCGGTAAGTTTTGTCCGCCGTGCTATCTCAGGTCTGTGAATATTCCATACATCTCTAGAAATATATGGAGGATACATAAGTGTAAGATGAGGCTTCGGCATTTTTATGTATTCTTTAAACTGACTCTGCCATGCATAGATCCTTGAGGAAATGCTGTCGGGAAGAAATATGAAGAGACCCCCGTCACCAGGTTTTGATGCTTCCAATTTCCACATCCTTTTTTTTAAAAGACATGTAATTTAAGAAAATAATTGATATTTAGGAATTAAAAAATTATAATTCATCACTCAATCCGGAGAAGCACTAAAATGAGAAAGATCCTGAAATACGAGATCAAGCAGCTATTACGGGATAAAAAAACCATAATTCTGGTATTCATCCTGCCGCTGGTTATAATGCCTCTCATAAACGGACTTCTGAATAAAGTCATAAATGAGAGAATAGGTGAGATATTCAGCGGACCTACAGAATTTATTTCGTACGACGAACCTTTCCTGAAAGATATATTATCACACTTTGAAGGCGACAGTATTTTTACGGTCGTTTATACTCCCACAGGTACTTCCGTAGATTCGCTTCTGGAAATATATCCCGCGGTAATAACGTCAGAGTTCGCAGATTCCGTTAAAACCGGAACGGTGGTGGTAAATTATTCATCAAAAAAGGACAAGCGGAATTTTCAGGCGGTCTCGGTAATACGAAAAATCAGAAACATCAGAAAAGATATATCGGAAGAAAGATACGGGGAAATAGGCATAAAAGACTTCTATAAGAACTCTGTTCCCGAGATAAGAAATATTGCTTCTTCCGAAGAAATGAGCAGGGCGAAGAGCGCAGGGATATTGCCGGTAACGATAATCATAGTACTCGTAATAGGAACATTTTTCATATCTAATTATGTCATCTTAGGCGAAAAGGACAACAGCACTCTCGAGTCTCTTCTTTCATCGGGAATTAAAAGAAGGGATATTATATACGGAAAGATGTCAATAGTGATGCTTGCAGGCATAATAATGTCCGTTCTGGAACTTATCTCATTCTGGCTCTACGGAAAATTCACTGCGAACCTGAGCTTTGATATCGGTCTAAGCGCGTTTCAGGCGGGGTGTCTGATACCGGTACTACTGTCCCTGTCCCTTCTGATCTCGTCAGTTTCGGTTTTCCTGTCGTGCCGGCTAAAATCATCATCTTCGGGGCAGCTGCTTTTTCTGCCTGTGATGCTTTTTTATCTGCTGACGGCGCTCATGGGTACTTTTGAAGGTGTTTCGATAACGAGGGGATTTTTTCTTATACCTGTTGTAAATTCGGCCGGTATTATGAAAGAGTTACTGAGAGGCGATCATGCAATGTTTTCGTCCGTATTTGTCACCGTCCTGAATCTGCTTTATTCATTTTTGTTCGTCCGCAGTTCGTCGGGTTACCTGAGCGGCGAAGATATTCTCGAAAAAAATACTGACCTCGACATAGTAAAGAAAGGGTTTTCAAAAAGCGCTGTATTTATTGTTTTTGCACTTCTGGTAGTCTCTTACATGCTCATAGGAGGATACCTTCAGGGCAGAAACATAGTTTCGGGGCTTATATTGTCGCAGATATTCATACTCGGGGGATTCGCTGCAATAATGGTATCTGTAACTCAGAAATCTTTCACTGAGATACTTAAATTAAGGAAATTTAATCCTTTCTATATTCCCGCGGCTTTAATTCTGGGTCTGTCTTCAAGATACCCGATTACTCTCGTGTCGGAACAGCTTCTGAAAGTATTTCCGGTTCCCGACATTATGAAAGAAAGCGATATTATGGGAACCGCTCTCGGCGACCTTAACATAATCGCAGCAGTATTCGTTATAGCAGTACTTCCGGCATTTTTTGAAGAATTCGCTTTCAGGGGAGTTTTCTTAAGCATAATGGAGAAAAAGTACTCAAAAGTACCGCTTTTACTTATTACCGGCCTCATGTTCGGACTGATGCACATGAACATTTTCACTGTTTTCGAGACGGGGGTGCTTGGTGTTGTTCTCGGACTTCTTACAGTCAGCTCAGGATCAGTATTTCCTGCGGTGATCATGCATTTTACCAACAACGCTTTTTCTGTTATACTCATGTTTTTAATAAAAGACGGACAGATCACCGAGGACAGTTTTCTTGCATCCGACGTACATTTTGCATGGGTAATGACGGCAGTAACAACGCTTGTAATGTTCGCGGTCGTATTCAGAAAGAAAAGTTAGTGTTTTCTGAAAGCCACCATTCTTTTGACGGTCTTTTCAACATCGGTCTTTGTATCGAATATCCTTCCGGTTGAAATTTCTTTTTTGTATCTGAAAATATATGTATCGGTCTCCCTCTGAAAAACAACGTGCATATTTTCTTTCTCAATAAAAGTGAGATGGAGCCTGATCATGCTGTTCGTTATTTCCGATTCTTCAATTCCCCCGACCGCAACCCTTGCTATCCTGGGTACAGAAACTGTCTCGAGCACTTTGCATTTTATCGTGTCCCTGCTTGTAATGATATTCTCGTCGGGCAAAAACCTGTACATCGATATGAGGGGTTTGTCTTCACTGTTTCGGACAGCAGTCTCTTTCTTGATGTCATGAATATTGGTACTTACAGAATATCTGTATCTCAGAGTATCTTCAGATTGCTCTTTGCAAAGCCTGTCTTCTGTAAATTCGTTCACATCTTTGTTTTTAAAATTTATGCCTTTGAAAGATATAAACCCCGATCTGTCCAGATCGTACTTGAGTATTATCGTGTTGAATCTCTCATAAAGAGCTTTAATGTCAGTCGAGGCTTCACCTCCCAGAAGAGCGATCTCGGAAAGGTCGGTTTTCTTAACAAAACCGGAGATCATTGCGCCCTCCTGTCCTTTGTAATGAACATGGTAGTTATCTCCTGCGGTAAATTCCCTGACAAACACAATGTCGCCCGCACTCAGAACACCGGCAGGAACGGAAGCCGAACTGTCGGCAAAAACAACGGCGGAGGCCGACCGTATCCAGTGAGGATTCTTCCTGAGATCAATATCTGAACCGGCCGGTTTGTCCTTTCTTTCACCGAACGGCATCCCGTAATATTTTACTTTTCTCAGCGTTCCTGATCTTACCCAGCCTTCAATTATTCCGTGAAATTTATCGAGTACTTTTATCCTTATAAAACTTCCCCCTTCCTCAACTATCTGAACGAACATATCCGCGTCAAGAGTATAAACCGCTTCCGCGTTGTTCTTGGGGGCGTCATAGAGAAAGTCGTTCTGCACAAGCACCTGATAGAACAGAACCTGTGTCGAATCAGACCTGAAGTTATTGTATGTCTGGCCCGTCTTGTCGTCAACGATTGATTTTCTAAGCCCGATGTTCTGGCAAAATAACTGAAAAAACAATGAAAATATAATGAATGCCAGAAAAGATACTGTCCTTTTAAACGCCATGCCGATCGTCTCCTTTTAATATAGATCCCGGCTAAAATATACAAAGTAATCAAACTAAAAGCAACAGGACAAGTTCCGCTAACAGAGATAAAAAAAAAAAAATTTTGATTTGCGAATTATTAATAAAGGACATATATTATGCACAGACCTGCATTTTTAAAGAAAATGAAGGTGCGGTTGTACTAATATGATCGAGAAATTACTTTAAAAATAAACATGGAGTGTGTTATGAAAAGAAGTATCGTCTTAATGATGATCACCCTATTCGCAACAGTCTTGTTTTCTCAAACGACCGGAAAGATCAAGGGTGTAGTACTTGACGAACAGGGCGACCCGCTGCCGGGTGCCAACATAGTTGTTGTAGGAACAACATGGGGTGCAGAGGCTGACGAGGACGGCTATTACTACATAATCGGAGTGAGAGCGGGTACTTATACTCTCAAGGCTGAGTTTGTAGGATACGCGCCTAAGGAAGCAAGAGAAGTAAAGGTCAGGGTAGGTCTGACGACGACTCAGAACTTTAAAATGTCATCTGAGGTTATCGAGCTTCAGGAGATCGTTGCTGAAGTTGTAATGGAGCAGAAGGTCGAAAAGGATGTCACGACATCAGTAAGGACCGTAGACATGGGCAACATTGAGACTTTGGCCGTAACTCAGGTCGAGGACGTACTTAAAGGTACTGCCGGAATCAAGACCGACGCGAAAGGCGAGCTTCACTTCAGAGGCGGAAGGGCCGGAGAGGTAAACTATGTTATCGACGGTATCTCTGTAGGCGATCCGACAGGCGCAAAAACCAATCCCGTAGAGATAAACTTTGCAAACGTTGAGTCGTTCAATATACAGAAAGGTATCCCTGACGCTGAATACGGTGATGCGCTTTCAGGAAGTGTCAATATCGTTATGAAGGTTGGTGATCAGGAAAGGACTTCAGGTCATGTTAAGTATACTACTGACTCATTTTTAGGAGACAGCAAACTCAATTATAACAGAGGTGAGTTCAGCCTCAGCGGTCCGATTCCGCTTCCGATGAACGGAATGAAACCGACTTATTATCTGGCAACAGACTTCACTCTTCAGGACGGCTATACAAGATCGTACAGGCTTAACGGAGATCCGGACGGTGACCTTTTTGAGTTCAAAGATTACGACCTTACAGGTTTCGGGTTCGAGATACCTCAGGGCAGAGAGAATAATTTTAACCTTATCTTAAAGTCGGCATACGATTTTACTCCTACCATGAAACTTAGCGTATCATTCACTAAATCGAGAACGCATAACTACGACTATCAGTATCTTTACAGGTATACTCCCGAGACCGCAACCGAACAGATCGCGGATCAGACCATATTCAATTTGAACTGGAGGCATACTTTAAACCAGCAGAGCTACTACGATTTCATATTTTCGTATTTCAACAAAAAATTCGAGAATCTTCCGGGAGGAAAAGAGCCTAAGGATTTCGTCTATGAGTCACAGCTCGACATCTTTGGTCTTAAGCACGATATAATAAGCAATTTCGTGAGGGACGGAGGAGACGCAGAAGGTTATGTAGACAATAACTTAAACGGATATTTTGACAGAGAATTTTTCGTTGATAACGACGGCAACGGTGAATACAGCTCAGGCGACACCTTCGTTGCTTATGATCCTGTTTATGACGCCAATATGAACGGATACTGGGACGGTGATAAACTTTATGATTCTAATGACAACAATGCCTGGGATTACTGGGAGAAGGGAACCAGTTATTCCGGATTTTACGGTGAATGTCTGACTTCTGAAATAGTTGAAGGTTATGACGATATGAACGGCACGGGTCACTATGATAAGGATATCTATTCGGTTGCCGGTGACGAGCCTTTTACAGACGGTGATATGTTCAATGACACAGGCGAACCTTTTGTGGATCATAAAAGATTCTACCGTTCCGGAGGAAATATCATAGAAGCTGCAAATGATATCTGGGACGAAGGAGAAACCTCAGAATTTATTTTCAAGACCATGGCGGCGGACCTTGTTACGGTCGCGGTGGATTATACTTCTACCTATGACAATTTTAACGACAGAGTAAATTTTATCAAATCAAACCAGTTCTATAACGCTGCAGTAAGTAAAAAACTCTTTGGACTGGATTCCATAATCACTATAGTATATCCTAAGGAATATTTTCTCGACCTGAGGTCTTCACTGGGATCGACATCTCAGCCTACTCCAAGGCTTAATGACGTTTATAACGAACCCGGTGACAGAGTTTTCGACGAGTTCGAAGCTTTCTCCTATCCCAGGTATGCGGGATCTACAACTGACGAAACGCATCTGGGATGGACGACCGGTCACGCTCCTTCGGACAATCCTTCGGATTATGTGGAATTTACAGGCTCATACTCAGTGTACAGAGCTCCTGCCGGAATGTATACTGCCGTACCGAACATTTCATTATTGACCTATGACGAAAATTATTCAACATGGAAAGACAATAACAGGAACGGAACATACGATGTACCCAATAACGTGTACGACAGCGGAGAGGATTTTGTTGACTATAATTATAATGATGTATGGAATCTGAACACCGGATTTCTGCAGCCGGGTACTTATCTTGACGGTATTACATACAGTGATTTCGACAACTCGGTTATGAAGTTCAAAGGCACTTATACCAATCAGGTCAACAGATTCCATATGATAAAGACGGGATTCGAGTTCACAATGAACGACCTGGACTATTACAGCGTTATCAATCCTTATTACTATTATGATACTGACACATATCCTGTAGATCCCGACGATCCCAATCCGACAAGAGGAGAAGAAAAAACTCTATACGCATATCAACCGAAAGAGTTCTCCGCTTTTCTGCAGGATAAAATGGAATTCGAGGACCTTGTCGTGAATGCCGGAGTAAGGCTGGATATGAGGATACTCGACGACAAATCTGTCGATTATTACGAGGAGCAGCAGGACGCAGGCGCGTTCGGATACGAAGAGGACTTAGATCAGTACAAATACGCGGTAAGTCCGAGATTCGGTATTTCGCACTCGATATCTGAATCTTCCAAGCTGTTCTTCTCATACGGGCACCTGTATCAGTTACCGACTTATACACAGATATTTGACCCCAACACAAAAGCAGGAAGAGACCCGCTTTTCGGAAATATGAACCTGGGCTACATGAGAAACGTAAATTATGAGCTTGGTGTAGTTAATGAGATAGGCGAGTATCTGGTGGATGTTACCGGTTATTTCAAGGACCAGTATGACTATATTAACACAAAAACTTACGAATATGGCGTCACTAATGCTTCGATAGCTTACAATTCTGATTACGGAAAATCAAGAGGCGTTGAAATATCTGTGGATAAATCACTGAGCAACCATTATATGTGGGGATTTGCATATACTTTATCTTATGCGTACGGTAAATCATCAAGCGAGACTTCTAATTTGGACAATGAAGTGTATGAAGTGAAAGAATTTCCGCTCGACTGGGACGAGAGACATACGCTGAACACATATTTTACACTGCTGTACGGTAGAGGCGAAACTTTGTTTGGATTACCTTACACAGATGAATGGTCATTAAGCTTGTCAACCGACTTCGGCAGCGGAAAACCATTCACTCCATCGCAGGAATATTATGAATACACAGTAGCTGAAGAGGACATCATGCGTAGCGATCATTTTGGT
>DAIMKZ010000075.1:0-11283 GCA_036721445.1 Candidatus Delongbacteria bacterium | reverse complement strand
GGTTCAAAAAGTAAAGTGTCGGAAGTTTTGAACGGAAAGATCAAATTAAGTCTGAACATGATCAAAGCGCTGAACGCTAAACTTGGTATCCCTGCGGAAGTTCTGATAAAGGATACTGATTATTATAAAATTCTTAAAAATGATGTTACAAAACTTCAGGTCGCTGAAGATAAAGCTAATTACGGAAATAAGTAAAACCGTGTTGATTTTATTATGTCAAGTAAATTGCGTAAAAAACTTGACATTTTAAGCAGTATTTGTTATATTCCATATAAATAACAGGGCAAGAAGGGTGGCAATATCATCTAACATATCAGCAAGATTGAAGAAATATAAACCCGGCAGTATTTTTGGTTATAAAGATCTTAAGCTGAATAATAGCGAATTCTCTGCTGCTGCCAAAACTATAGAAAGATTGAAGAAGAAAGGAATAATTAAAAGTTTATCTCCCGGAGTATTCTATAAACCGGTAAAATCTGTTTTTGGAGAACTAAGACCATCAGAAGATGAGATATTGAAATCGTACCTGTTCAAAAATGGAAAAAGAGAAGGTTATATCACAGGTTTATCTTTATTCAACAGTATGATGTTAACAACTCAGATACCAAGAATAATTAAAATTGCATATTTTAATAAAAGAGTATCATTTGATACAGGTTCTCTTAAAATCGAATCTGCCAAAAGTTATGTTAATATAACAGATGATAATTATAATCTGCTGCAGTTATTAGATGTTTTAAAGGATTTTAATAAGATCCCGGATCTTGACAGAGAATCAGCTGTAAATATAATCACATCAAAAATTAAAATGTTATCTGAAAGAGAGAGAAAGGAATTAGTTGAGTATTCCTTCAATTATCCTCCCAGAACAAGAGCATTCCTGGGATCGATTCTTGAAAATACGGGTATGATCTCGGAAACCGGCAAATTGAAACTAAGCATAAATCCGCTTTCAGAATTTAAAGTAAGTTTAAATGAAAAGATCTTACCGACAGTTAAAAATTGGAATATAAAATGAAATTACATGAAGATACCGATCTGTTTAAACAGGCGGTAACTGCCGCGTCTCAGCTAAAGAAAATACCGGAAAGCTATATTGAAAAGGATTATTGGATCACTTATATCTTAAAGCATATATTCAATTCGGAATTTTCAGATGATGCCGTATTTAAAGGTGGTACATCTCTTGAAAAATGCTATAAGCTGATAGACAGGTTCTCGGAAGATATTGATATTATCCTGATCAGAAAAGACGGTGAAACAGATGCTCAGATGACAAAGAAATTACGAAAGATCAGTAAAATGGTGTCTGATTTAATACCTGAAACAGAAATTGGAAATGTGACCAATAAAAGAGGAAGGATAAGAAAAACTGCACATAATTATAACAGAATATATAAAGAAGACCTGGGGCAGGTAAGGAACAGCATCATCCTTGAAGTTACATGGTTTGGAAATGCAGAACCGTTCATTGAGAAAAAAGTAAGTTGTTATATCGAAGAAATGATGAAGGATAAAGGTCAGACAGAATTGATTGAAAGATATGAACTCAAACCTTTTACAGTTCAGGCATTGAGTGTGTACAGAACACTCTGTGAGAAGATCATGAGCCTTGTAAGGTTTTCAAGACAGGAAAACCCTTATGAAGATCTCGGTTTTAAGGTAAGGCACATTTATGATCTGTATATGATGCTGAAAAACACTGAAATAGATAAATTCTTTAATTGTGATAATTTTGATACAACGATACAAGAAGTTGGAAGAGAAGATCTGATAAGTTTCAACAATAACAATAAATGGTTGAATGAACATCCTTCAAAAGCTATAATTTTCAGCGAACCTGAACAAACCTGGGAAATAATAAGGAATACTTATACAGGAACTTTCATAGGCCTTGTTATGGGAGACCTGCCAGATGAGTATGATTTAATTTCAATGCTGAAAAAGATCCATTCCCGCCTTTCCGAAATAGAATGGCATATTTCGTTGTAAAACCAATCTAATAATATTATATTTGCAATGTAATACGAAAAACGTAGTTGATCGCAAATGAAAACTCAGTCCGAAGCAATACTTGAATCAAATCTTATCTCTCAGCTTACTGATCTCGGTTATGAAAGAGTTCAGATACATGATGAGGATTCTCTTCTTTCTAACCTGAAGGATCAGCTTAGCAAATTCAATGAAACTGTTTTCTCGGATCCCGAGTTCGGTTCGATCCTGAACCATCTGGAAAAGGGAAATATCTTTCAGAAGTCGAAGACTTTGAAGGACAGGCTGCATATCACAAGAGATGACGGTGAGAGTTTCTATGTGCGTTTCTTTGACGATGGTGACTGCGGCAGGAATCTTTTCCAGGTCACGAATCAGGTCACTCAGGTCGGTACATATAAGAACAGGTATGATGTTACGATACTGATAAACGGTCTTCCGCTGGTGCAGATCGAGCTGAAGCGGAGAGGTCTCGAACTGAAAGAGGCTTTCAATCAGATAATCAGGTATCAGAGGCATTCATTCTGGACCAACAGGGGTCTGTTCAACTTTGTACAGATGTTCGTTATCTCAGACGGCGTGAACACTAAATATTTCGCGCACAACCGTCATATGGATTTCATGCAGACGTTCTTCTGGGCGGACGAAGAGAACAGGAACATCACCGATCTTGCAAAATTCACTTCTTCATTCCTCAATACGGACCATCTAGGCCGGATGATATCCCATTACATAGTACACAACGAAACGTTCGGCAAACTGATGATATTAAGGCCCTACCAGTATTATGCGGTGGAATCGGTCATTAAGCAGGTGCGGGAAGACGGCGGGAACGGTTATATATGGCATACGACCGGTTCGGGCAAGACTCTCACATCTTTCAAGGCAAGTCAGATAATAATGGACATGCCGACCGTTAAAAAGGTCGTTTTCGTAGTGGACAGGAAAGATCTCGATTATCAGACCATGAACGAGTTCAATAATTTCAAAAAAGGCAGCGTAGATACCACTTCGAATACGAAAGGACTGCTTGAACAGCTGAAGGACGATACGAAGCTGATAGTGACGACGATACAGAAGCTCAACAATGCGGTCAGGGATGTTTACGGTTATCAGATCGACCATTTAAGAAACGAACATATAGTATTTATTTTCGACGAATGCCACAGAAGCCAGTTCGGGGAGACGCATAAAAGGATAACGGGATTTTTTAAGCACGGGCAGCTTTTCGGATTTACCGGAACGCCGATCTTCGCGGAGAATTCATTCAAAACAGACCTGGGCAGAAGGACGACAAAAGACCTTTTCGGGGAATGTCTTCACAAATATGTCATCACCGACGCGATACACGATCAGAACGTGCTCAAATTCAGCATTGAGTACATCGGGCGGTACAGGCAGAAGGGAAATACTTTCATTGACATAGAGGTCGAGGATATAGATACAAAGGAAGTCCTCGATTCACCTGAAAGACTTGAAAAAATAGCGGACCACATCATAAAGTACCATGACGAAAAGACCCACAGACGGGAATTCTCAGCCATCTTCGCGACAGGCAGCATAGACAATCTGATAAAATATTACGAAATATTCAAAGCCCGAAAGGAAGCCGGAGAGCATGACCTGAGAATAGCCGCGATATTCACCTACGGCGCGAACGAGGACACGGGAGAAGTCGCCGATTACATTTCAGATTTTGAAGATATGCCCATGGCGGCGGAAACACCCGCGGTCTACGGATCAAAGCACAGCAGGGAAGAGCTGGATGATTTTATAACCGACTACAACGCGATGTACGGCACGAACTATTCCGCAAAGGACGGCAGGCTGTACGAGAATTACTTCAAGGATATTAGCAAGAGGCTAAAAGAACGCGAAAAGGAGACTTTCAACGATAACGACAGGCTCGATATCCTGCTTGTTGTAAATATGTTCCTCACCGGATTCGACGCCAAGAAGGTCAATACTCTCTATGTCGACAAAAACTTAAGATATCACGGCATCATTCAGGCATTCTCAAGGACGAACAGGATATACGGAAGCAAAAAGTCGCAGGGGAACATCCTCTGTTTCAGGAACCTGAAAGGCGCGGTCGACGAAGCGATCACGCTGTTCTCCAACAAAGAAGCCATCGAAGATATAATCATACCGCCTTACGAGGCTGTACTGAGAAAATTCAGCGGCGCGTTCTCCGAACTGCTCAAGGTAGCGCCTACGGTTGACAGCGTGAACGGTCTCATTTCCGAAGAGGAAGAGCTGAAATTCATAAAGATCTTCAGAGAACTGATGCGACTTCTCAATGTGCTCAGATCCTACGTTGATTTCAGCTGGAACGATCTTCCGATGTCCGAGCAGAGCTTTGCGGACTATCGAAGCAAATATCTCGATCTTTACGACAAGGTTAAGAACGACAGGACTAAGGAAAGATCATCCATACTCGACGATATAGATTTCGAGGTTGAGCTCCTGCACAGGGATATAATCAATGTCGCGTACATCATCAAGCTCATCGGAAAGATGAAGCAGGATAAGAAGACCGATGAAGAGGCGATGAAGAAATTCATTTTCGACAAGATCGCAGGAGAGATCGAACTGAGGAGCAAGCGCGAGCTTATCGAAAAATTTATAAACGAGAACCTGCCGCACATCGACGATATAGATTCGATCGAAGACGAATTCGAAAAATTCTGGAACGAACAGAAGAGGCTCGCGCTCAAAAAGATCTGCGACGAGGAGCATCTCGACCAGAGGCAGTTCTCAGCTTTAATTGATGCGTACATTTTCAGCGATCAGGAACCGCTGCGGGACGATGTGTTTAAATGCCTTGACCACAGACCCAGCATCCTCAAAGCCAGAGAAATAGGGGACAGGATCATTGCCAAGATGAAGGAGTTCGTGGAAGTGTTCGTTGAAGGAATGGTGGCGTAGGGAAAGTATTCCGACTGATTTATTTTATTGAATTCACGACTAATTTGCATTATATTAAATTCTGCATTTTTTGGTCGTATATTGATATAAAGGGGAGAGATGAAAAAAGCGGTATTTATTCTTCTTTGCATGGCGGCGGTTGTTCTGGCACAATCCGATTACAACCATTTGATGAACCTGCCCAATATACCCAATGGTTCTTCCGACTGGGGCGACTACGACAATGACGGAGTCAATGTGACAGTCGACTGGGATGATATGCCGGTCAACACCAAAGGCATCGTATATACCGTTTACGGCAGCGATGATCCGTATTCGGGATTCGTGCCGGTTGCCGTTCAGCTGACGGCCAGCGAATGGACGGTACCGATTTCGGAATCGAAGAAGTTCTATCGTGTTACTGCCGGAAGTTCATCAAAGTAATGTGGAGGAATAAATGAATTATACCGATTTCTTTGCCTTTCTGCCGCTGATAGCGGGATTCCAGATACAGATCCCGCCGCAGGCGGCGGCACAGATAACGAGCGCGAGGAAATGGCTGATCAAAGCTGAAAACCTGTACGGCGCGGAGAACCCGATGACCGTTCCGTTTCTCTACGAGCTTGCTGCAAGAACGGTCAGGTACGGGAGCAACGGTTTTCGTACAGCTCTTCCGCTTCTGCAGAGAGCATACGATATTCAGCTCAGACAGGGATTTGCTGATGGACCCGACATGGCTACGGCGATGGCAAAACTCGGAGAGTGTCTGATCTTTACGGGTGATCATGAAAAGGCTGAAGAATTGTTAAAAAAAGCGCTCGTTATAAGAGAGAAGTTATTCGGGGAAGATGATCCTCTGGCCGGGCAGGTCTATGCTTCGCTTACGATGCTCTATATTGCAGGATCTAACCCGAGCGCTGATATTTTCATGCTTATGATGCAGCTTTCTCTAAACCCTCTCCCGACACTATCGATGCAGGGTGATGTGAAAATTTATGCAGAGAAAGCCCTGAACAGCTACAATAAACTGCAGGCCAAAAAGTATGACACTACCGGTTTTCAGCCAAAAAATGAATTCAATTATAATGCAATGTCGACGGCATTTTCTCTTGAGGAACAGATGACCGGTGATTTTGATCAGAGGCTTAAAGACATGAACTCCTCTTCGGGCGGAACCGGGGGACAGACTCACGGCTGCTTTATAGCGACCGCTGTTTACGGCTCTTACGACAGTCCAGAAGTGCTGGTTCTTCGCAAATTCAGAGATGAAGTGCTTGAAAAGAATATCCTTGGAAGAGCTTTTATCAGGATATACTATAAATTTGGTCCGCTCGCAGCAGGATTAATTAAAAACAAACCGCTGATCTCGGGATCGGTCAGAAATGTATTAGATGCACTTGTTACATGGAAATCCAGATGATTTATTACATTGTCAATAAAACGGTTTTCTGTTATATTACTAACAATTAAAACGAAAACGAGGAGAATAAAATGAAAAGAACATCTATAATTCTGTGCCTTGCAATAGCGGCTCTGCTCACTGCAGGCGAAAAAGTAAAAATGAGCTCTGTCGTCGGAGCGGATTATTTCGGTAAAGGATTTTCGGCAACGGTAAAAACGACATCCGACATGCCTATGATGCCCGTTCAGGAGCCTTACACTATCTATACTGACGGCGACGGCAACAGCAGGACCGATATGAAGGACATGATAAGTCTTTATATCGAAGAGAACGGAAAAGATATGGTATACAGCTACGACAAAAAGAAAAAGACCTATACAGTATTTTCTCTGGACGACATGCAGGGAATGCCCGGAATGGAAGCTCCCGGGGACATAGAAGAGGAGGAAATGCTCGAGAAGGTAGGCACAGCGACTTTCGCGGGAGTAAAATGCGACAAGTATAAGGTTATCGATATCGAAGATGGCGATGATGAAGACGAAGAAGAGATGGAAGGTGAGAGCTTTATGTATATCGATCCCGTTAAAAAAATGTTCGTAGGGATGGAAATGAAAATGGGTCCCTATACGATGAAAATGGAATATACGAACATAAAAACCGGAGTGGACAAGTCTGTTTTCAAACCGCTTGACGGCTATAAAAAAACTGAAGGTTTCCCGATGGGAGGCTTTGGCAGGTAGAAATTGAAGCGGCTTATCCCTTTAATACTGATCGCTTACAGGCTCTTCGGAGATATCTGGTACGGCGATAACAGAACCTATGAATGGGAACATTACAACATAATGCTCTGGAACGTTCTTGAGAGTCCTGAAGAGAGAGCGGTTTATGTCGACGTTAACGATTTCGGGATCGAGTATCCGGTGAACCTGAAGGCGGTAAGCACATATTTATGGGAGGCAGGCAAATCCTTCAGTTTCAAAATATACGCAAAAGACGGAATAAGCCTGCTGTATCAGTCAGCCGACAGCCTTTCAATAATAAATTATAACGATGTGTATCTCGACTCAATACTTGTTCTGAATGATGATTTTTGGATCTCACTAGTTCCCGACAGTACCGGTTCGCCCTGGAGCATAACGGACAGATACGACACATCAGATCCGCACACATACACCGGACAGCCCGGATCATGGACTCCCTATATCAGAGAAATAAGCACAAGATTCCTGATCGAACAATATTCCGGGACTGACTTTTATCCGCCTTCTGTCAGATACGTCAGCGGAAGATCGGGATACAGGGATACCGATCTTGACCTTATCATAAAAGTTCAGGACCAGAACGGAGTTGTTTCCCCTGCGGAAGCGGCATACAGCCTGAACGGAGGAGAGACCTGGATATCTTTTTATGTCAGTTCATCGAAGTCATCGGGTATTTTAACCGGTACAATACCCGCTCAGCCTCACGGCACGAACGGACTTGTAAAATTCCGGTTCGAGGACCCGCTTTACAACACAGAATGGTCGGATGAATATCCGCTTTCATGGTCTAAGGACAACTATCTGTTCTATGAGGATTTCGAAGAAGAATTCCCGCCTCTCTTCTGGTCTGAAGAATATAATGGAGCGGGATTTGTTAGATCTCAGGCAGCATCATACAGCGGAAAATACAGCGGCGCTCACCTCAACGATGCGGGAACGCAGGACGACAGGCTCATAAGTCCGAAGATCCATATCCCGGACTCGGTATCGGCAGTCCTGGAATTTTTCCAGAAGGATTCACTTTCTACCTCCTCCAACGGAATTCACGAGGTTTCAGTTTCGCCGGACAAGGTCAACTGGACGGTTCTATGGCAGGGAACTGCCGGATATGCCTTCTCGGGTCTGAAGCTTTCTCTCAGCCTGTATGCGGGGCAGGACATTTATTTTTCCATGCGTTATACAGGCAGCAGCAGCGATATATGGCTCTTCGACGATGTCAAGGTCGTATGCGATGACGAGGATCCTTTTATTTCAGATATATATGCGAACACCGCCCTTGTTCCCGATATCGGAGCATACCTGAACAACGAAATGGACATAAAAGCTGTTCTTTCGTCCAGAGTAGGGATAAATTCTTTAAAGGGGTACTGGACTTTCGACGGAGGACTAAGCCTTGACAGTACGGATTTTGAATATTCAGTCAGGGATTCATTATGGACAGGATCTCTGCCGCCCCGTGATTCCATATCTTCAGGCACGATCTGTTTTGATATTACAGATTCGGGAGAGAAGACGGTACGCAGCAGTATTTACAATATAGTTTTTGTTGAGGACGGACAGGTTCCCGTTATAACCTCTGTAAGAGGAAGAACCGCTTTTATCAGTAAAGATGCAAAGATATCCGTCACGGTAAACGATGAATCTTCAATAAAGAGCTGTGCCGGACATTACAGTACCAACGGTTTTTTAACTCAGTATGATTTTGACCTTGATCTGCCAAAAATGAACACTTATGCCTACAAAGGTATTATCCCCGCAGAAACTCATGAGACCTCAGCTGAAATTAAATTTACGATAGAGGATACTGCAGGGAACACAACCGTATCTGAAATATATCAGATGGAATGGATATCATTGCCTCCCGACAGCTTCGATCTGAGGACGTCATATCCCGAGAAAATGGTAACTTCAGTAAAATATCAGCTGGGAGGAACCTGCTGGACACACGGAACAATGGCTTCTCTGGAAAGCAGTCTTCTTATGTCAGGGCTTTGGGATCATAACGGAGAGACGGGAGAGCCTGATCTGGCCGAATATCATCTCGACTGGTGGAACGGCTTCAACAGTTCCTATAACGGGGATATTTATCCTGTTACGGGCGGGCTTACCGTTCACGAAGGCGGTGATTATCTGATGTCGGCGGCTTATTTTTCGAGGGGCGAAGGCGCAGTCAGGGATATTGACGGACAGTCTTACAATTATCCGCCGGAGAGAGCTTCAGGGTCGTACCATTATTATTATCCCCGCCAGATTGAATTCTATTCCGCAGGAGAGGACCTGTCTAACATTTCTGAAATAAAAGAGAAGATCATGACCGCCGGCGCTCTCGCGACCTGCATGACGAGCAGCGCGGGATTCACAACAGATTTCATACATTACCAGCCGCCGTCAAGCGAACTCGAGCCAAACCATTCAATAGCGATAATCGGCTGGAACGACAGTCTTGTTACTCAGGCGCCCGAAGGCAAAGGCGCATGGCTCTGTAAGAACAGCTACGGTTCGTCCTGGGGTCTTGACGGATATTTCTGGATATCTTATTATGACAAATATGCGGCAAAACATCCTTTTATGGGAGCTGTATCATTTGCAAACGTTGAGAGAATGAAATACGGCAAGATATATTTTCACGATTATCACGGATGGAGAGAAACTCTGAGCGGAATAAGCGAAGTGTTCAATAAATTCACGGCCGACAGCAACGGACTTATAGAAGCAGTAAGTTTTTTCTGTGCCGAAGACAGCGTTTCTTACGATGTTCGTATTTATGACGGTTTTTCAGCTGACACTCTCCGTAGTGAACTCGGTTCTGTTTCGGGAACAGCCACGAGCAGGGGATTTCATACCGTGGATCTTGCGGAGAGTATTTTCCTTGAGAGCGGTAATGACTTTTATGTATATCTCAGCCTTTCATCAGGGGGGCAGCCGATCGATACTGCATCGGATATTCCCACGCTGCTGGGAAGCAGAACGAAAGCAGTTGTTCAGTCAATAGCTTCGGCAGGTGAAAGTTATTATTTTGAGAACGGCGAATGGAAGGATCTGTATCTATACTCCTCATTAACCTATCCAGGTACTGCGAACTTCTGCGTCAAAGCTCTGGGGAACACTCTCCATGCACCTTCAAATGTAATTATCTCAACTTCCGGAACAACTGTTGTTTTAAGCTGGAGCGCTGTTCCGGGAGCCGTCTCATACCGGATAGAGGCTTCTTTTGATCCATACGGAATTTATACTGATGTAAGCTCACAGGGAACGTTTGAAGGTATGTCATGGACAGGACCTGCGGCCGGGCATAAGTGTTTTTACCGTCTCAAAGCCGTTTTTTAAGAATGACAGACTTGATTTATATCCATATTTAACTTATATTACATTTACCAGACATAAAAAAACTGAGTCGTTTCAAACCATAAGTATTTTCATTTAATAACATGGAGGCAATCATGAACGAACAGGTACAAAATGCTGAGATCTATATCCGTAAAGCGATCGATCTGGGTATGGAATGGGGTCCGAAGCTGATCGGAGCGATAATAGTCCTTATAATCGGCATGTGGATCGTAAAAATGATAACTAAAGCATTCGGCAGAACGCTTGAGAGCAGAAAGGTCGATCCGTCTCTCGTTCCGTTTTTGAAAAGCCTTGCGGGAACTCTGCTAAAAGTACTCGTAATAATCAGTGTTATGGGAATGGTCGGGATACAAATGACATCTTTTATAGCTATTCTCGGTGCCGCAGGTTTAGCTGTCGGTATGGCCCTTTCCGGAACTCTGCAGAATTTTGCCGGAGGTGTGATAATTCTGATCTTCAGACCTTTCGGTGTAGGTGATTTTATCGAGGCTCAGGGTTATATGGGAACAGTAAAGGCGATCACTATCTTCACTACAGCGCTTAACACTGTTGATAATAAACTTATCATCATCCCGAACGGACCCCTTTCGACAGGATCGCTGACCAACTTCAGCAGAGAGCCTCAGAGAAGGGTGGACTGGAAATTCGGCATCGCGTACGGCGACGATATGGAGAACTTCAAAAAAGCCATGACCGATTTTATAGCTGAAGATTCAAGAATTCTTAAAGAACCCGCACATTTTATCGGACTTTCCGAGCTTGGAGACAGTTCTGTGAATTTCGCGGTGAGAGCATGGGTGAACGCGGCTGATTACTGGGGTGTTTTCTTCGATATGAACGAAAAAGTCTATAAAAGATTTAAAGATTATAATC
>DAIMKZ010000074.1:0-11440 GCA_036721445.1 Candidatus Delongbacteria bacterium | reverse complement strand
TGAGTTTAGATATCAAGATCGACGACGATGGGGCAGTGGTCAGAACCATGAACGTCGTTCATGATGTAGGAGTCTCTGACCTTCGGGAAGAACTCCTTGTTGACGAAGTGATAGTCTATCCGCCATCCGGTATTGTTCTTGCGCGCGTTGAACCTGTAGCTCCACCACGAATACTGGACTTTATCTGGATACAGCGCGCGGAAAGTGTCCGCGTACCCGGAGGAGACCAGTTTGTCGAGCCAGTCGCGCTCGATGCGGAGAAAGCCGGAATAGTTCTCGTTGGCCTTTGCGTTCTTGAGATCGATCTCGTTGTGCGCGGTGTTGAAATCACCGGATATCAGAACGTTCCTGCCGGCTTTCCGGAGCTTCTCGAACCTTTCGAGTGCGGCATCATAGTACCTTAATTTGAAGTCGAGCCGCTCCTCGCTCATCTGTCCGTTCGGGAAGTAGATGTTGAACATCGAAGTTTTCCCGAAATCGGCCTGTATCAACCTCCCTTCGGTATCGAATTCGCTGACCCCGAGCTCGTAAATTACGTTATCGGGTTCCGTCTTCGTATAGACCGCAGTTCCGCTGTAACCTTTCTTCTCGGCGTATGAAAAGTATGAGTGATATCCTTCTATGTTTCGGAGTTCATCGGGAAGTGTATCGTTCTGAAGCTTGGTTTCCTGAATAAAAAGCACATCCGGCGATTCGTATTCGACCCAGGGTAAAAAAGTTTTTTTCGCGACCGCCCTCAGTCCGTTGACATTCCAGGAATAGACTTTCATAATGTACCTCCGCTTCAGTTTCTTACGGAATAAAGGTAAATTAAGATGATTTATCAAGCAAAAAAAGTATTGACTTGACAGTGTTAATTGCATATTATTTGTTAACTAAAGCCATGGAGGGCTGATATGATGGGAGCTTATTTACTGATCAACACCGCATCGGGTAAAGATGTAACCGCGCTTAAAGCGCTTAAAAAGATCAAAGGCGTTTCACAGGCTCATCTGTGTACGGGGCTTCACGATATTATCTGCTACATTGAGGAGAAAGACCTGAAAGCAATGGGTAAGATCCTCATCGAAAAAGTCAGGGGGATTGACGGAATAACAAAAACTGTTACCTGTATAGCTGTTTCTTAAGCCCTTTTCCCGTAATTAACGAGGATTATACCCGCTAAGATCAGGGTTATTCCTGCTCCGGTCTGAATTCCGAACGGCTCGGAAAGTATAAGTACTGCAAGTATTACCGTAAATACAGGCTCAAGAAGATAGCCCAGCGCAGCTATTGTGGGTCCGATTTTCTTTTGTACATAGAACTGAAGCGAAAACGGCACGAAAGTCGCGAAGATCGCCAGAAAGAAAAGATAGAAAGCCAGCTTCGGATCAAAAACAGCGGAAATATCCGGCACAATTCCGAAAGCGAACACTTCGAACATCATATAAGCAAGTCCCATAATTCCGCTCACTATGAACTGAACGGAGACCAGAGAAAAAATATTTTCCTCTCTTGTGTAATGGCTGATGAAGAATATCTGGAAAGCGAAAGTGAAGCCGCAGCCTAATGTCCAGAGATCCCCTTTATTGAACGATATCGCGTTAAAATCAGTTACCGACAATAGAATCACGCCCAAAAAAGCCATTACCACGCTTGAATAAACCTTTGCGGTGATCTTTTTTTTCCACAGGAACAGCTCGATGAACGGAAGAAAAAGGACGTAAGTGGCGGTAATGAAACCTGAGTTCGAAGCAGTTGTGTACTGGAGCCCGATGACCTGAAAAAGCATTGCGAGTCCGTTCGCAGCTCCGATTATTGTGCCGTTCCTGATCACCCTTTTGTTCAGACGGATCTTTTTTCTGAAGATAATGCTGAAAATTACCCCGGCTAGAAGGAATCTTATCGAGATTAAAAATGCAACGGAGAAACTGTCGAGCAGTATTTTCCCGAAGATAAATGTCGATGCCCACAGGAGGTTTATGATAACAAGTATGAAGAACATTTCCGCTCCAGGTTATTGCCAATTAAAAATTGCGCACAAATTTATGTTATTTCGGCAATTATAGCAAATTATATTTATTTGTGAACGATATTCACAGGGTCTTAAGGTCCTGAAAAAATCTCCACATCAGGCACTGTCGGGCGTAAAAATGTAAATAAATGAATAATGGGATTTTTTTATTTGATAGAATAGATTCAAAAACTTATCTTTACCGTCCCGAAATAAAAAACTTATAAAACGGAGTGAACATGACGGACGATATGAAGAAAATACCTCCGCACGATCTTGAGATAGAAAAAGCGCTTTTATGCTGCATAATGATAGATGAGGACTGGGTCGAGAAACTTACTGAGACCGATCTGAAAGAGGAATATTTTTATGCAAAACAGCATCAGCATATTTATCAGGCGGTAGTTCATCTTGTGAACGAGGGCAATAAAGTTGACCTTTTAAGCCTGAAAGACTACCTTCACCAGGCGGGAAAGCTGACTGAATCAGGCGGTGTATCATATCTGGCCGAGATTCTGGAAAGTGTTCCGACAAGCGCGAATATCAGACATTACGCAAAGATAGTCGAGAATAAATATATTTTGAGGTCGCTGATCAACATCAGCACCGATTCCATAACCGCCGCATACAGAGAGGAAAAAGACGCCCTGATGCTTTTAGACAAGCTGAACGGCGAAATATTCTCGCTGGCGGAAAATAAAAAAAGGAACATCCCGCAGCCGATCGAAAAGGTAGTAATGGAGACCTTCGGTCAGATCGAGGAGTGGGCAAAGAAAAAGGGAGAGCTTTCAGGAGTAACATCAGGTTATCATGAACTTGACAACTACACCGCGGGATGGCAGAAAAGCAATCTTATAGTTCTGGCCGCCCGTCCGAGCATGGGTAAGACACAGCTCGCTCTGAACTTCGCGATAAACGCCGCAAGATCGGAAGAGATGACGCCGGTCGCGATATTTTCTATCGAGATGGGCAGGAAGGAGCTTGCGATGAGGCTTTTATCCATGGTCAGCAATGTACCGTTAAAAAAGCTCAGGACAGGAAACCTTGCGGACAACGACTGGACCACTCTCGGTCTTGGAATGGGTGAACTCGGTAGGCTTCCCATATTCATAGACGACTCTTCATCACTAAATATTCTTGAACTGAGGACCAAGGCGAGAAGGCTGAAAAAAGACAAGAACATCGGATTTATAATCGTTGACTATATAGGTCTGATGGAGACCGATTCCGACGTGGAAAGGCACGAGGGGATCTCCAGAATATCAAGGTCGCTCAAAGGCCTTTCAAAAGAGCTCGACATTCCGATCCTGGTACTTTCCCAGCTCAACAGGGAGGTAGATAAAAGGCAGGATAAAAAGCCGATACTATCCGACCTCAGGGAATCTGGTGCTATCGAGCAGGACGCCGACCTTGTAATGTTCATCTTAAGGCCTGAATTCTACGGCATAAAAGCGCCTGACGGAAGTGATCAGGAAGGTCTTGCCGAGATCATAATAGGTAAACAGAGAAGCGGTCCGACCGGTTCGGTATATCTCCATTTCGACAAGAAATTCCTCAAATTCGAAGAGAATATAGACAGATTCTCGGGCGGGAATTACAATCTGGACTGATGATTTAAAGAAAATAATTACTTGACTTATCGCGTCATCTTTATGACATTTATGAATAATATATGACGGGAAGCGGTATGACACTGAAGAATAAACTGGAAAAAATAAGAAAGTTCATCACTCACGATCTGTGGTATGTGGACATTGAGGAAAGCGTCTCGGGAGCAAGGAAATTTTTTGTAAAAGAACTCCAGGTAGCCGTTATCATCGTCAAATCCGCCAACAAGAATTTTTTAATGAACAGAGCCTCTGCCCTGGCCTATACAACTCTTTTATCCATGATACCGGTACTGGCTATAATGTTCATGTTCTTCAAGGCTTTCGGCGGAGAAATGGTCGAAACCAAGATCAAGCCGATGATCTATGATTATCTTACCGCCGGAATAGGCGACAGCATAACTCTGTACATCGATTCTTTCTTAAGCTCCGCGACCGTCGATACTCTGGGAAGCATCGGTTTTATTTTCCTTCTCGTTGCTGTCTATTCTATCTTATCGTCCATCGAATCATCTTTTAACGCTATATGGCAGGTGAATAAGAACAGATCTCCGATTGAAATGCTCAAGACCTACCTTACGATCGTTTTTGTTTCGCCGATCCTCCTTATAGTCTCCCTCTGGCTCACATCCAGGCTTGAATTCATAATGAGTATAGGGGACAGCTACTTAAAGGGATTTTCGACATTCATGCTTTATCAGATTTTACCGTTCGGCCTGGTTCTCCTACTTTTTCTTGCACTTACCGTCATAATGCCTAATACTAAGGTCAAAATAAGCAACGCTTTCGTCGGCGCTTTTATTGGAGCTTTTTGCTTTACCATACTCAAAGGGCTTTTCATACACTATACTAAAATGGCCGTAAGCTATAATGTGATCTACGGTTCTATCGCGGCCGTACCATTCTTTATGATGTGGATATATTTTTCATGGATCATCGTCCTTTTGAGCGTGGAGATAGCCTATGTCCGTCAGAACATCCATAATCTGAAGCATCTTGAACAGAACATCCAGTCCAACAGGATCGACAAGCTGAGGATCGCTCTTATGGTAATGATAAAGATAACGAAAAATTTTATATCAGGGCAGGAACAGTCTTCCCAGCTCGAGATAAGTCAGGAACTCGACATTCCCATAAAAGAGATTGCTCAATGTCTTGAATCTCTTGAAAAGAGCGGGATAATAATCGAGATTGCAAAAAAGCAGGATACTTATACGCTTAATCTGCCGCTGGAGCATCTTACTATAGGCAGGATATCCGATTCCGTGGACCAGATGTATATCGAGAACAAGAATTTTAAAAGCGAGTCGGATATATTGGAAATGGCGGATATTATAAAAGACAACAAACTTGCCGCCGGTTATGACGATCAGCTTGCCGGATTTATTAAAAAATGATCAGGATACTGATATTATTTTTTTCGCTGCTCCTTTTTTTCTCCTGCGAGGAAAGGATATTTTTAGAAAGTACTCCCGATATTGTTTTAAAAGACGGGGCTTATGTGCTCGACGCTGCGGGATATGAATACACAAAAGCCGTTCTTTCCGACAGCTTAATGATCTATGAGCTTGTTTCATGCGGCGAAGCCGCGCGGGAGCCGGCGGTACTGTTCAACGGCACGGGCGGGTATTACAGTCTGTACCTGATGAACGGCGCGGACACTGTTTTTGCAAAAAGCACCTATGTGGGACCCGTGAACGGGGATCAAAACCTGAAAGTGACCGCGCTTGATGTAAAACAGGGAGACTGTTTTATCATCCAACCGCCGGACGAAAAGCCGTCCGTCATTGACGGCGGATGCGGTTCGCTGGGGTACTACGACTGGCAGGGCGGGGGTGAACAGATCCTGTCTGACCGCCTGAAGGAAAATGGGCTTACGGACATAAAATATATCATCGAGACCCATCACGATACAGACCATTACGGCGGACTTCTTGACGTAACTTCAGACGCCCTCTTTTCCTTTGAGGCGTATCTCGATAACGCCTCTCCCGCCCTGCCCGGGTGCGGAGACACGCTCCGCTTCGGCGGCGGGGTCAGCGGAGTAATTCTCCGTTACGGCGATGTCGCGGGTGATACTCTGACCACAGAGAACGACAGGTCGGTCTGCATCAAGCTCATCTACGGTGATTTTGACATGATATTCACAGGCGACATCGCCGAAGCAGGCGAGAACGACATTCTGTCAACAGGCCTGCTCCTCCCCGCCGAACAGTACGAAGTGCTCAAGGTCGCCCATCACGGAAGCAAATACAGCTCGAGTCAGACCTTCCTCGAAGCCGTACTTCCGCTGTTCTCCGTCATCTCCTCCGGTGAAAAAAATCCGTTCGGCCACCCGGCACAAGAGACTCTCGGCCGCCTCGCCGCAATTGGAACAGATATACTTCGGACAGATCAAAAATCCACAATAGAAATTTATACCGACGGAAAGTCTTTTCAGATAGTTTATGAAAAATAAAAATTATTTTGGAACTTGGGAGAAAAGGTCGAAGTATAAGAACCGTAATAAGCACGGAAGTTCACACTTCACATAACATCCTCCTACTCTCTCTCACAAAAAAGCCCCGGATCACCGGGGCTTTTTTCATTCATCATATTTCGTTATGGGTAAGTTTGACATTAAATCCTTTCGATCTCAGGATCGAACAGAATCTTTCAGAGCAGTAGACCGAGCGGTGCCTCCCGCCCGTGCATCCGAAAGAGACCTGCAGATGTGTAAAATCTCTTTCAATATAGGATCTCGCGGCGTATTCACACATTTTTACGCAGTCGTCAATAAAACCTTTTACGGACCTGTACTCCGAAAAAAATGCCGCGATCTCTTTATCAAGACCCGTATAATCCCTCAGTTTAGGGTCATTGAACGGGTTCGGCAAAAACCTGCAGTCGAATACGAATCCGCCTCCGTCACCGAATTCATTGTCCGGTATTCCGCTTTTCTGGAAACCGAAAGAATAGACCGAAATGAGAAGTTCGTCCATTTTAAAAACCCGCTGCCGCTTCAGTAATATTGTCAGCTATTTCAGAATATACATTGTTTTTATCTTCAACGGCGTACGGTATGCTTTTTTCCCCCGAAGCCATGATGTCAGTGTCAAGAGGGATCTGTCCGAGCAGTTCGAAACCCGATTTCTCCGCAAAATTCTTTCCGCCGTCAATTCCGAAAATGAAGTGTTTTTTACTGCAGCCGTCGCAGATGAAGTATGACATATTCTCAACTATCCCGAGAATTCTCACGCCGACTTTTTCGAACATATCGACAGCTTTGACCACATCGATAAGCGAAATTTCCTGAGGAGTGGATACCGCGACGACGCCCGATACATGGAGAGACTGAACGAGCGAAAGCTGTACATCTCCGGTTCCTGGAGGAAGATCGACTATAAAATAGTCAAGGTCTCCCCAGTTAACATCGCGGATCATCTGCTGAAGAGCCGTATGGATAAGGGGCCCTCTCCAGATAGTAGCCTTGTCCGGCTCTATCAGGTTGCCGATCGAAAGAGTTTTTACGCCGTGAATTACTATCGGATCTATTTTTTCATTAGTAGTAGTGACTTCGCCGTACTTCGTTCCCAGCATTTTGGGAACTGACGGGCCGTAAATGTCGGCATCTATAAGTCCGACTTTAAAACCTTTTTTCGCCATAGCGACAGCGATGTTCACTGCTACTGTCGACTTGCCTACACCGCCTTTTCCGCTGGCAACGGCAATAATATTTTTCGCGGACTCTAAAAGATTTACATACTGTGCCGGTTTAGGTTTGGCCTGCGCCGGATTAGATGAGCAGGTTGAGCATCCTTCAGACATTTTTTCACCTTCGTTTAGTTCATTGTTTCTACCACCGGGGGTAAATCTAAGAATTTTTTTCTCTTAAGTCTATGATATAATTGACAAATCTTTTACTTTAACTTAACTTTATATGTAATTAATATGCGGAGATGTTTATGCTTTTGATCAACCCGGAAAGAACCTCTGAGAGGATGTACGAATGGATGGAAAGGACCTTCAGGAAGGCGAGGCATCAGAAAGCGGTGCTGGGACTTTCCGGCGGACTTGACAGTGCTGTAGTCGCCTTTATAGCGGCGAATTCCATCGGAAAAGATAATCTGGAGTGCGTGAAACTGCCCTACAGAACAAGCAGTCCCTCATCGATCGCCGATGCCGATAAAATAATTGAAATCCTTGGCGTAAAATCACGCACTGTCGATATTTCCGGTATAGCCGATGCGTTTTCGGCGTCTTTGTCATCCGTTGATCCTCACAGATTCGGTAATGTTCTCGCCAGGATAAGGATGACCGTACTCTTCGACATCGCAGGGGAAACCGGATCATTAGTTCTGGGGACCAGCAACAAGAGCGAAAGGTATCTCGGCTACGGAACGATATACGGAGATCTTGCGTCTGTTGTCAACCCTATCGGAGAACTTTATAAGACGCAGGTAAGAGATCTGGCAAAATTCATAGGTGTTCCCCAGGAAATTATCGACAAGAAACCTTCAGCCGACCTGATCGAAGGCCAGACTGATGAAGGCGATTTCGGATTCAGCTACCACGAAGCAGACGAGATACTTGACGCAATTTACGATGAAAAGAAGAGTAAGCTCGATGTGACAAATCTCGGTTATAACCTTGATCTCATCGACGAAGTCCTTGACAGGGTAAGGTTCAACGAATTCAAGAAAGAGATACCGTACATTTTTGATCCGAGGGCTTTTTAAATGAAAAATAAGGCCGTTTTTCTCGACAGGGACGGCACTGTGAACGTTGAGAAGGATTATCTTCACAGAACAGAAGAGCTCGAGTTCGAAAAGAATATTCCCGAAACACTCAAATATCTTTATGATAAAGGCTACAAAATTATTATTATATCTAACCAGTCAGGGATAGCGAGAGGTTACTTTTCGGTAAAAGATGTCGAAAATCTTCATTCGTTCATGCAGAAAAAGGCTGAGGACGCAGGCTTTAAGATAGAAAAATTCTACTACTGCCCGCATCATCCCGAAGGGACAGTTCCGGAATTCTCGATCGAGTGCAGCTGCAGGAAGCCGGGTACAGGACTTATCGACCGGGCTGTAAAAGACTTTAATATAGACGTCTCTTTCTCCTACATGATCGGTGATAAAGCCGCCGACATGATCGCGGGTAAAAGAGCCGGACTTACTACTATCCTCGTAGGTACCGGTTACGGTAAGGAGACAGCGGAGAATTTCAAAGCTTACGATCATTATTTCGAAGATATTTCTCAGTTAAAGTCGGTCATCTGAATAAAAAGAACGGGAACGGATGCGTTTTTTATGCCTGCTAATATTTTTAACATCGGTCATACCGCCGGTGATTTACGCTCAGACGGAGTTTAATCTGTCCCAGCCCGATACCAGCATATTTTATTTCGCCGACAAGATCGACTATACGGCCGACGGCGATAAGATCATTCTCACCGGTAAGGCAAGGCTCAGGTACAAAAAAATGAATTTCGAAGCTTACAGAATAATCTACGATATGAAAGCCAACACGGTCTTCGCGGAAGGTTTACAGGACAGCCTTGATCTTAAATACAGGCCGACGATCACAGAAGGTACAGAATCAGTATCGGGCGACAGGATGAGCTACGATCTTGAGACAAAGCAGGGAAAAGTATCTTCAGCCCGTACGGTAATGAAAAGCACGCGCAGAGAGGACGACACATATTTTAAAACTGACGATATGGTCAAGCTGGACAACAACGACATTCACGGTATAAACGCCCGGATAACCAGCTGCGATCTTGAAGAACCGCATTACCATTTCCGGGCGGACAGCATAATAGTAACGAACGATAACTGGGTGTTCGCTAAATCGATCTCTCTGTATTTCGACGAAGTTCCAGTAGGCTGGTTCCCGTTCGTGCTCTACAAGAACAACAAAGGCAGGAATTCAGGTTTCATACTTCCGTCGTACTACTACAGCAGTTCAAAGGGCAACTCATTTAGGCATCTCGGCTTCTTCTTGGATATGAACAGATATATGGACTATACGGTTACGGCAGATTATTACGACAGATACGGCTATCTTCTTCAGCAGATGTTCAGATATAAGAAAAAGTATGTGATAGACGGTTATGTCTCGGCCGATTTCACGAACGACCATATGACCCATGACTGGAGGTTCAGGGGAGTTCACAATCATAAGATCAGCCCTTCAATGACGTTTAACGCCAATGCTGACTACGTCACAAAAAGGAGTCTTGTGCGCGACCTTGGAGAAACGAGCGCCGACAGGATGGCCAACAAGCTCTACACGAACGGAGTATTCAATAAAAGATGGTTCAATACAGGCGATAATCTGAAAGTAATGTCGTCCGTAACCCAGTATGTCGATACGGCGATAGTAAAATATACTTTTCCGAATATCTCGTATAATATGAGCGGGAGGAAACCTTTTTCTGATACGGATGCGCCTTTGTTCGTTAAGAATTTCAGGTACGACGGATCTTTTTCGGGGGTCAGGAACCTAAATGTATATGAAGATGCGAATGTTTTTGACGAAAATACGAGCACGGCTGTCAACCTTAATGAAAAAACCGAATTCGGAGACCTGTCCGTAGGAAGCAATCAGAATTTCAGGCTTACGGACTATAAAAGCAGCTATTACACTTTCTCGATCGGCGAAGAGAGCTACGACGATTATAATACCGATTCGACCCTGACGAATTACGGCTTAAAGACCTCTTCCTACATTCAGTACAGGCACAAACTGCTGAAGTATTTCAACATGCGCGAAAGTTTCAACTACAGGCACGATGTCGCTTTCAGGTACTATGATGAAGATATGACCGTTGTCGAAGGCGCGAAAAGCAGGTACACCTATGACATGACGGCAAATATAGATACTAAGATATACGGTATATTCCAGCCTGAAATATTTGCTTTACGGAAGATAAGGCACACGATATCTCCTTCGGCGGGCTTCACTTACTATCCTGATTTTTCAGAGGACAGCTACGGATATTTCGTGAGAAGACCCACGAGCGACAGCACGAGTGTGAAGCAGGATGTTTTTGCGCCGTCCCTGATAGGAGGAACTCCCTCTTCGGAGACAATGAGGCTGAATTACGCACTGAACAACATATTCGACGCCAAAATAAGAAAAGGCGAAGCAGAATCTTCAATGACGCTTTTCAACCTGAATTTTTCAGGCTTTTATAACTTCGCGGCGGACAGCAACAAAATGTCGGTGATAAGCGCAAGGTTCACGTCGAATCCGTACAGCGGGGATATCATCGGCAGCTTCATCAGAATGAACACATCGGTGAATGCTAACTCGACTATCACTCCATATACTCAAGACGGCGGGGCGGGGAATTATATCAATAAGAACTTCGATTTCTGGAACAAAAACCCCTTCAGGATGGAGAAGTGGGATGTCGGATATACGCTTGAATTCCCGATCATTCTAAGGGGAGCATTAGGGAAAAAACAGGAATCTGTTTTTGAAACTGCTCCGGAAGTGTCTGAAGGAGGTCTCGTACAGGAACCTGACAGGGGGGATTTTCTCAACATACCGTACGACATTACGGGGAGGATACATTTTTCAGAAAAGTATGATTCAAATGAAAATTACATCAAGAACTTCAACGGGAGCGTCTCGGCGAAAATATCACCCACGCAGAACTGGTCTGTCGAATATACGGCAACTCTGAATTTTCTGATGCCCAAAGAGATCACTTCGACTGTCATAAAGGTGAGACGCGACATGCACTGCTGGCAGGGAGAGTTCGAATGGGACCTTTTCAATAAGGGGTTCAAGCTGCTGATCAATACTAAGTCGAGCATCTTTTCGGATCTGAAGTTCGATAAAGACA
>DAIMKZ010000073.1:0-11514 GCA_036721445.1 Candidatus Delongbacteria bacterium | reverse complement strand
ATAGCAATTTAATACTTGAAAGTCATTTAATAAATAAGTATACTCCGGCAGTAAGTAAAAAAGGAAGATGATGCTCTTCAATTCGATCGATTTCGCGATTTTTCTGCCTGCAGTATTCATTCTGTACTGGTTCGTCTTCGGAAAAAACCAGAGAGCTCAGAATATCTTTCTTCTGATCGCGGGTTACGCTTTCTATTCCTTTTCCGATGTTAAGCTGCTTTATCTTCTTTTCGGGATATCTTTTACTGCATATGTCCTTGGACTTCTGCTCGACAGATGTACTACGATATTGTGTAAAAGAATTCTGCTGATCTTTGGTATAGCTCTGCTTGCAGGTGTGCTTTCCGTCTTCAAATTTCTTAATTTTTCAAAAGGCATCGTTCTTCCTCTCGGGATCAGTTTTTACACTTTCCTGTCGCTGAGCTATATTTTCGATATTTATTTAGGAAGAATGAAAGCATGTAAAGATCCTGTCGACGCTCTGCTTACTCTCAGTTATTTTCCGATACTGCTTGCGGGACCGGTACAGAGACCGGCGCTGCTTCTTCCTCAGATCAAGAGCAGAAGAGTGTTCGAATACGATCTCGCGGCTGAAGGCATGAGACAGATCCTGTGGGGCCTTTTCATGAAGATCATGATAGCCGACAACTGCGCAGTTTACGCGGACGATATTTTCAGTAATTACGCTTCGTACGGAGGAAGTACGCTTCTTATTGGAGCGGTTCTGTATACGATCCAGATCTATGCGGATTTCGCCGGCTATTCTGAGATCGCGACCGGAGTATCCAAACTTTTCGGTATACGGCTGGTCAGGAACTTCTCGTTCCCGTATTTCGCGTCCGATATCGCCGATTTCTGGAAAAGGTGGCACATTTCACTGACAACATGGTTCAGAGATTATGTCTTTCTTCCGCTGTCTTTCTCGCTGTCGAGAAGAATACCTGCTGAGAAATTTATAGGGATCGATACGGAATTCTTTATTTATACTGCAGGAATATCGGTGACCTGGCTTCTGACGGGGATCTGGCACGGTTCGGGTGCGAACTATATCGTATGGGGGCTTTTTCACGGAACACTGCTTATAATTTACCATGCTCTTAGAAAGCCCAAGAAAAAGATCAGGAAGCTTCTGAAGGATAAGTACGTAATGATCTCGATCACCGAAAGGATAATGACCATAGCCGCTATTATAATATCATGGATCATATTCAGGACTGAAAGTCTGAGTCAGGCTTCCGGTTATATTTCGGGAATCTTCTCAAATTCGCTGTTCTCCAAACCCGAGTTCAGCGGGATCAGGCGTATAAATCCGCTTCTGATATCGATCGCTGTTCTTTTTATTGTCGAATGGTCGGCAAGAAAAGAGGATTTCGCATTAAAAAAGCTGTTCATGAAAAGACCGGGAGCATTAAGGTGGACGTTCTATCTGCTTACGATACTGAGCATGTACTTCTTCGGGAATTTTTCATCAGGCATAGAATTTATTTATTTCAAATTCTGACGGGATGTAAATGAGAAAGTTCTTGAAACATATTTTCCTATTTACTCTGATACTGATAGCAGTGAACGCCATATTGTATTTCACAGGCAAGAAATTATATTTCGGTTCGTACGAAGTACTTTCACTTGAAAGGAGATCATACTTTCTCTCGGATTCCCGCGGTCAGGCTCTCAATGATCTGACGGAAAAATACGGCGTGCACAATTTCTCACACGGAAGTGATTCATACGAGGATATGCTCAGAAAATTAAGATATCTCGTCCGCAGCACACATGTCGATACTGTCTATATAAGTGTTGACGGGCATTCTCTGACATCATACCGGGAAAGGAAGAACAATCTCGACAGGTCAGTAATATACTGCACGGCTGAAGATCTTGGCGGACGACTGGAATATTTCAAGCAGAGATATGTAAAACGGTACCTGCCGATATTCAGGCCCGAGATAGCCGAAGTCATTAAAATATACAAACCAGCTTCCGGAAAGAAACCGAAAATGTGGGCTGACCGCAGCACGGACGACAGAATAAAAAGGGCGGAAAAGAGAGTCCGTACGAATTTCCCTGAAGGAGTGGAATCGGAGAAGCTGAAAGAAGCACTTATTGAAATTATGAGGATAACCAGACAGAACAACATCGAACTTATAGGCATCAAATTACCGCTTACTCGAGAATACAATTCTTTCGCGGAAGAGATCGACGGTACGGCAGACGATATGCTTATTGAGAACGGATTCAAAGTTACAGACTTTTCGAAGATATTCGAGAACGAACCGGAGTATTTTGCCGATCAGGATCACCTGAACAGTACCGGCGCACAGGCTGTTCTGCAATACATGTTCGGCTATTGACTTTTAACACCTTAAAATTTAAATTGACAACATGAGAATTTGGGACATCGATCCGGGATATCTGAACAGACAGAGCCTGCTGGGGGAGCACAGGGAGCTTCACGCAGCCGTTACGATTATAGAGAACGGTAAAAAAGGTTATTCGAACCATCCGGAAACAAAGAGATGGAAAGAGTTCGGCTGGGCTCTTAAGATGAGACATGCACTGCTCAGATCGGAAATGGAGCTTAGAGGCTATACCGACAGAACTCCCGTCACTTTCAATACAAACGTAGATAAATGGCCTGAAATATTCATTGATCCGCCTGCCGGACAGTTCGAAATACTTGAAGCCAAATATAATGATAAAGAGCAGGGAAGGATACCTCTGCCGAAAACCGCTCAGGAACTATGGAGCCATCACAAATATTCCGTCATAGCAAGGGATTACAACCTGTATAAAGAGATCGGAAAGAAAGTTGCAGAGAATAATAGCAGTGATCTCGACGAACTGGCTCGACTTTTCGTTAATCTGCTAAGGCAGAGACCGGGCGACAAAAGTATGAGGAACACTCTTCAGCATATGTGGGGATATGTGTCCGATTACGGGAAAGTTACAGGTAAGGAATTAAATAATACTGATCAGATCACTCTGTTGAAAGAGATAAGGAAACGGTCAATTGAGAATAATGTCGAATATTTAATTAGATCGACCGCACTCGGTGAGCTTATGGTGTGGTTTGAGATAACTTAAACTACAATCCCAGTTTTTTGAATATGCCGTCGAAAGAGCCGTTCGTCATGATGAGGATGACAGAATCTGCGTCCGCTTTGCTTTTGATGTATTCCGCGACCTCGCCGCTGTCGTCATAGTGAACGGCGGACTTTCCTTTGGCTTTCAGGTCCGAAAGGAGTTTGTTCATGTCGAGTTTTTCGTCCGATGTCAGCTGATCCTCGCGGTCGATCTTGCCTATGACGATGTCGTCGGCAATGGAGAGGGCTTCAGCGAGCTCGTCCTGGAAGATGTTGCGCTTGGTGGTATTCGAGCGCGGCTCAAAGGCTGCGATGAGCTTCTTGCCTCCGAACTCGTCCCTGACCTCTCTGAGCACGTTCCTGACAGCCGTGGGATGGTGCGCGAAATCCTCGATAAGAGGAGCGCTGTTTACCTTACCGCGGTACTCCATTCTGCGCTTTACGCCCTGAAAGCTTTCTATCGATCTGACCACCTGAGCTTTATCCAGCCCGTAGAAAAGCGCGGAGATAATTCCGGCGGTAAGATTGTATAACTGGTAGCTGCCGCACCTTCGCACGGCGGGGGAGACGACAAGTTCGCCGTTCTTAACCAGGTCGAAGCGGGTCAGGACGTCCTCGTGCTTGACGTTCATGATCCGCCACTCGCAGCCTTCGCCGGTACCGAAAGACGCTACAGGAGTATGCGCTTTCACCACGACATCACGCACGTTCTGCTCGTCAAAGTTCGCGACGATCAGCCCGTTTCCCGGAACTATGTTCACCAGCCTCGAGAACTCGAGTTTAATATGGTCGATGTCGCGGTAGATGTCCCCGTGGTCGAATTCGATATTGTTGATGATAAGACAGTGCGGTTTATAGTGAACGAACTTCGGACGCTTGTCGAAGAAAGCCGTATCGTACTCGTCGCCCTCAATGATGAAGTAATCGCCATCGCCGTTCTTGAAGCCAGTGTCCGAGCCTACAGGAATACCTCCGATCAGATAAGACGGATCCTTTCCAGCGTCGGTGAATATCTTCGATATAATGGATGTCGTCGTCGTTTTGCCGTGAGTGCCCGAAACCACTATCGAGTTCTTGTCCTTGATGAACATGTACTTCAGAAGTTCGGGAAGGGCCATGAAACTCAGCCTTTCGTCCAGCGTGCGTTCAGCTTCCGGATTGCCTCTCGAGATCGAATTGCCGATGATCACAAGGTCGGGCTTCCAGTCGAGGTTTTTGCGGTCGAAACCTTCGTAAAGGAACATTTTCTCGTTCTTCAGCATGTCGCCGATCGGGGGATAGAAAGCCTTGTCGCTGCCCCTCACCTCGAATCCCTGCCTCTGAAGATAGATCGCCGCGTTGCCCATCAGAGTGCCGCTTATGCCTATGAAATGTATTTTCTTTATGTCGAACATAAAAGCTCCGGAATGATTTAATACTGCAATATAAACAGATATTTGCAACAATTCAAGGCGATTTCGGGCTTTGTTTTTGGTAAAAAATCCCTTGACTTAATAATATAATTTCGTTAATATGGTATAATATGAAAATAAGAACTATGCCATATTAAGAGGCAGTGAAATGGAAACGCAATATCTTGATGAAGTGATGCTGAAGAACTTAACGAATAAGCTGAAATTGCTGAATGCTTTAAGGCCTTTGCCGAAAGTTGCGGTGGAAAAGATCAGGGAGCAGTTCGGTCTGGAGATGGTTTATAATTCGAATGCGATCGAAGGAAACAGTCTGACGTTAAAAGAAACGGGGCTTGTTATTAATGAGGGATTTACGGTTAAAGGTAAACCGTTAAAGGATCATCTTGAAGCAAAGAACCAGAGAGAAGCGCTGGACTATCTTTACGGTCTTGTAAGTGACGGTGAAAATTATACATTGTCGGACAGTCTGGTGCGTACGATACATCAGATGGTCGTGCAGGATACGGACAGAGAATGGGCCGGCAGATACAGGAACAGTAATGTCTTTATAGCTGGTGCGGATCATGTTCCTCCCGATGCGCTGCAGGTCGGATCCGAAATGAAGGAATTACTTGAATGGACGGCGGAAGGATCGGGTCGTATTCATCCCGTAGAAGTAGCGGCGATATTTCATCACAGGTTCGTTAAAATACATCCTTTCTTTGACGGGAACGGAAGAACCGCACGGCTGATAATGAACGTTATTTTAATGCAGGCAGGTTATCCTTTAACGGTGATTCTGAAGAACGACAGGAAGAAATACTATAACGTACTGGCAAAAGCGGATAAAGGGGAATTGAAAGAAATCGTCATGTTCATAGCGTCGGCCGTAATGAGATCACTTGAGATATATCTGAAAGCGCTGACACCCATGACAGAGAAGAGGGAAAAGTATATACTGCTTTCTGAAGCGGCGCCCGGAAGCGGATATTCGTCAAAGTATTTAAACCTTCTCATCAGGCAGGGTAAGCTGGAAGGGCATAAAGAAGGAAGGAACTGGTACACGACAGAAGAATCGGTCGAGAGATATAAGAAAAACCGGAAGCGGAAAAGGAATTGATTTGGCCGGTTTTATTCAGTAAATTTCAGTGTAGAGATAAATAGAGAGCGACAGGACGCGGTTTGAAAGAACTTATCAACGAATTATACGATTACGACCAGAACGATCAGACTTATATTATAAAGATCGCGCCTGACAGATATCTCGACCTGTTCAACAATCTCGATCACTATCCAATCAGAAAGCGGGATGTGAATCAGCATGTCGTAAATTATATAGAGGACTGTTCCGGTGATATTCCGCTTAATGAAAAAATCAAGATCGAAATCAAGATCAGAGATCAGTCTAAAGACCCCGATCTTGAAGAAAGAACGAGAAAAGGCATAAAAAATTATTTTAATTATATCCACGCTTTTTATAAACAGGAAAGTAGAAAAATAATAAACAATTCAATAATTTACTTCATTATTTTCACAATTCTGGCGATCCTGACTTTTTCTTTCGAAGCTCTGAATATTGGTATGAATAAAATATTTCTCAAAACGATCTTTGAAGGTCTTTCGATAGGATCGTGGGTGTTTTTGTGGGAAGCGATTGCCGGGATCGCCATAAAAAACAAGAGAAACAGATTCATGATGAGAACTTATCAAAGACTTTCGGATAGTTCTCTATATTTTCTGTATTCGTAAAAAATTGTCCTCTTTTAGACTGAGGTGTAAAGATTCAACAGCATCGAGAAGATCATTACGGTCGCGTACCTGCTGAAAACGGCCGGCGCTGTTTTTTCCATCGCTTCGGTAATGATCTTCGACGGTCTCGCGATACATGCATATATAATCATAAATCTGGCAGTTGCGTTAACTGTTTCTTATATTGTATCGGTCATTAACCTGAAAATCGTATATGGAGGCTCAAATGCTGAAAAATAACGGTTCGTCCGGATTCGTGCTCGGAATATCATTATTCCTGGGTCTGACCGTGCTCGGATTACTTTTGAGCGGAGCGGTCGTGAAATTTAAAATGATGGAAAGGAGCGTGACCGTAAAGGGTCTTGCCGAAATTGAGGTGCCTGCGGACATCGTCATCTGGCCCATTCAGTTCATCACCGCCGAGAACAAGCTTGAGGAGCTGTACAACTCCGTCGACCGCAGTAATACGAAGATAAAAAAATTCCTGACAGATAAAGGAATAGACCCGTCAGAGATAACTTTCTCGCCGCCTTCAATTACGGATAAATCAGCTCAGCAGTGGGGCGGCAACACGAAAGCGGAATTCAGGTATTCTGCGGAACAGACGGTCACAGTCTATTCGAAAAACATCGAAGTTGTAAGGAAAGTATTCGGAGAACTGTCGGAACTTGGAAAACAGGGGATAGTGCTTACAGGAGCTGATTATCAGGCGCAGACGGAATACATCTTTACCGGTCTTAACGAGATTAAGCCTCAGATGATCGAAGAGGCGACCAGGAACGCGAGGGAAGTCGCCATGAAATTCGCGAAAGACTCTCAGAGCAGGCTCGGAAAGATAAAAAGCGCGAATCAGGGTCAGTTCAGCATAGATTCAAGGGACCGTAACAATCCGCATATCAAGAAAGTGCGCGTAGTATCGACTATAGAATATTATCTTTCAGACTGATCTGTTTTAAAAATGAATAATGAAAGCGGAAGACTTCGCGGAGCTATAAAAGTATCGATAATCGAAGGGATCTTCGCACAGGTGCATTCAACGATGTCGGCGATCGGAACTGTTTTCATCACGAAGTTCGCGCTGATGCTCCACGCGACACCGCTCCAGTTCAGCATCCTCACTTCGATCGGGCAGTTCTCGCAGCTGTTCCAGCCTCTTGCTTCAGTGATAACCAAGAACCTTGATTCAAGAAAGAACACTACCGTCAATTACGCGCTGACGGGCAGGCTTTTAACACTGCTTCTTCCCGTGATCCCGTTCGTTTTTGACGGTGAGACCGCAATTTACGTCTTTCTCGGGGTATGTTTTACCAGTACAGTTCTTCAGGCCATATCCGGAAACATGTGGATCGCGTGGATCTCCGATCTCGTCCCGCTGCGGTTCAGGGGAAGGTTCTTTTCCAACAGGTCGGTCTATCTGACTATCGCAGCGATATTGACAGGATATACTTTCGGGTTCTTCCTCGACATGTTCGACAGCGCGGAAGGCAGTCTCGCTGAGAAATTCAAGACTTATTTCGATCTTTCCGTTTATCTGAATAAAGAAAATCTTCCTTACGCGTACATAATCATTTTCGGGACTGCTTCAGCGATCGGGATATACGGTCTTCAGCTTCTGAAAAAACAGCACGAAAGACCTAAGAAAGTAGAGACGGGAAGATCTGTGGAACTGGTATTTTTACCGTTCAGAGATAAAAATTTTCACAGGCTGCTTCTGTTCGGGTGCTGGTGGATGCTCGCGGTCGGGATCGGAGCGCCGTTCTGGCAGCCGTACATGATAACCGGGTTCAAAATGTCCATGATCGAACTTCAGGTGTACGGCACTTTCGCCACTTTCGGGTCGCTTTTAATGCTCCGCCCGTGGGGACGGTTCATCGACCGTTTCGGGAACAAGCCCGCCATGATAATCGCGATCATCCTCGGCTCTGTCAATCCCGCCGCGTGGCTCTTCGCGACGGCAGATAATTACTGGTTCCTGTTCATCGAGGCGTTCGCATCAGGCATCATGTGGTCTGGCACCGGCATCATAATAACGAATCTGGTCCTCGCCGTCGCACCTGAAGGAAAGCAGCAGATATATTCCGGGATGTACAGCGCCGTCGCGGGTCTCGCCATGGTCGTCACCATGCTCATGTCCGGCACTTTCCTGCCTGATCCCGCCGATTTCATGGGACATCATCTCGACTCGGAACAGGTTCTTTTCGGTCTGACCGCAGCATTTAGGCTGACGGCGATCATTCCGCTTCTGTGGGTCTACGAGCGCAAAGCCAAACCACTCATGCTCATAATATCACATCTGAACGACTTCGCAAAGGTCAGGATCATGAAATTCAGCAGCAGGATGTTCAAGTAAAAAAAAAGCTCAATAAACGGCTTTCACAATATAAAATCTTCTTCCGCCTGTCTGATCCCACAATGTATGGTGAAGTAAATTCGTCTCGGCTTCGAACTGCCACAAAGATAAGTCTTTATAAGGATCGTCCGACGAGTATATTTTATAAGAAACAGCGTAGTCAACCGGGTCCCATTCAATACCAACTTTAGTACTTCCGTCCTCGATCGTGAATCCGGTGATAAAAGGTGCAGGCAACCCGTTCTCATAAACAAATATGTTTCTTGATGTGCCTTCTCCTGTTTCGCAGTAGAAAATGCCGGAGTATGCAGTACTGACTGGAAGTCCCCACATCAGATATTTTTCTTTTGTGCCGTCGAAATAAGGATGATCTACAAGTGTAGAACCGTTCAGGAACCATTCATACGGAGAAGTATCTGATTCGGCAACGAAGTAGTTCTTTCCGCCGGCTATCTCAGTTCCTCCCGGAAGAAGTATTACCTGATCGGATTCACCGTTAAAATAATTGTAATTGTTATTCCATGTGCCGTAATTAGTAATATCGCCTATAATATTCGCCGACAGTTTATAGACAGGACCGTTATCCTGAATTGTTCCGTGATTTGTAAACTGATTATTGAGAGTGATTTCGGAGTTGCCGGTACTCTCGTTCATGATCGTTCCGTAGTTAGTCAAAGGTCCGTTCAGGATCACATTATTCCCCTGTACAATCAGCGCGCTGTCAAGATCGACAGAATTGATAATAGAGGATCTGATATATGATCCGTTCGAAGGTCTGAAAAGCGATCTTGAGACGCTGTCTGTTGATAGTACAACAACTGAATCCAGGTAGCCGCCGCTCATATTCAGATCGTAACCGTTCAGATCAAGAGCATGGCCGGTCAGTTCAAGTCCCGAACCGGTAAAATACAGGTCCGATGCCGCTTTAATACCGTTCGGGTTCGTACATTCGACTGTCGTCGCAGAATAAGATTTATCGGGATCGCAGGAAATTAACTGATCCCCTGAACCGCAGAATACGATGCTGTTGTTGTCCCAGACGGAAGAATTATGGATATTTCCTTTAACATAGGCAGTTAACTGACCTCCAAAGATGCCGTCAGAAATAATTCCCGAGTCTTCAATAGAATTAACAGAATTGATCAAATTTCCATTTATTGTGAGACTAGTATAACAACCCGTAGGCGCGATATCAGCGTAATTATGAATAATTCCTTCAAAAATCACATCCTGAGTTATATAAAATCTCCCGTAAAAGTTAACATCTTTAATACTTGAGTGCCATATTGCGATTGTAGAAGAACTTATTGTTGCAATTATCGAAGAACTGGGTATAACATCTTCCAAACTTCCAATTATTACAGTATTGTTTATATTAGTATTTTCAAGATACAAATTGTACGAATTTAGAATCAAAGGATTATCAATGAAATCAATGCAGGTATTTGTAATAAAAAAGGACGACCGAAATATTCTTAAATCTGATAAAAGCATAACTCCCTGTGGATTTGCAGATTGAATTAAATTAACTCCTATTGGGCAACCTTCATTCGTAATGTGCTGTAATTCAGTTCCGCCAAATACAAGGGTGGAGTTAAGGAGCTGGCCTTTATTAGTAAGATCGCCATATGCGCAGAAGAGTATATCGCCCTCCACCGTTCCTAAATTTGTGAAATCTGCAGTTGAAGTCAATATAGTGGTAATATAACTATTTAATGGTCTGATATTCCCTAAATTGGTAAGAGGTCCGTTAAGAACGCAGTTGTCGCCACTAATGAGAAAAGCCCCATCGGTATCAACACGATATAATAATATGTTTGATACATAAGCTTCATTTACGAGATTGATCTTTGTTTGGGATTTTGTATAATGTTCCGGACCGTAAACAGACGCACCTGAAAGAAATCCGCCGTTAATATAAATATCGTAACCGTTGGAAAGATCGAAACCGCCCATCCCTGAAAAGATAATGTCGCAATTCATGAAATGAAGATCGCTTAATGCTTTGACAGGGTAAGAGTTGTTGATTCTCAGAGTATCAGTTCTGACCGGAGTAGTGGAAGTCGTAAAAATACTCTGAGGTAAGTTTCCGATTAACTTAATACTTCTGTTGCTGATATCGCCTGAATTTGCAATATCTTCTGTAACATCAATATCCATGTATCCTGCACCATTATCATAGGATAGATTATCATTCAAATCACCTTCGTTAAATATGCCCCCATTCACTGTCAACTTTATATCAATCCCGTAAGCAGGTCTTATAATACCTCCTGGTAAAACATGAATATTCTCATTGATAATAGTATCTCCGCTAATCTCCCAGACTCCGGTTATATCAAGAGATAAAAGTTTAGCATTCAGCATTAAAATCGTAAGAAAAGCAGCATAAAAAAATCTGTTCATTTTTGAACCTCCAAATTTTTGAATGTAATATATTTTACAGCAACATAATTTTCAACATCTTTTAATGTTATTAATCGAACAGAATAGGCTGGAGGGGAGGCGCGTCAGGCTAGTCTTTGGGATTGAACAGGCTGTATTTGCACCTCAACTCATCGCTAACTCTCTTGCGTGATTGCGCAGCACTGACGATGCCTCTATTTCGGTGAAGGTTGTTTTCATGGATAGAAATATAATAATAAAACAGATTGATTTACATGAGAAAATGAAGATATTTATTATATTTCCGCTTGACAAACCGCATTATAATTCGTACTATTAATCATACTATTAAAAGGACTGTTTATGCATGAATACAAGAAAATAACTGCAAATAACCTGAAAACGAAAGGCATCTCCATAGTAGCTGAAGAAGTGGCACAATACGGCGAGGCTGTAGTTACGGTCAGAGGAAAAAATAAATATGTGATCATTCCGGTCGAAAAATATAATGAACTTCGCGAATATGAACTCCTGGCAGCTTTAGAAGAAACCAGAA
>DAIMKZ010000072.1:0-11523 GCA_036721445.1 Candidatus Delongbacteria bacterium | reverse complement strand
GAGATATCCTACAATATGTGGTCAACATGGGACAAAGAGGCTGAAAGGCTCTACATAAGGATCAATCCTGAACTTTTCAGAAGTGTAAAGCACAACCCTGTTGAATTTCTGCACAAACTTCCGCCGGAAGAAATGGAAAGACTTTCTAAGGACAGCGGATTTATTTATGAGCTTGAAAAAGTGCATGATAAATTCAAAAGATATATGAGCTTCGAGGGTTATTATACCGATGAACAAGGAACTGATATACCCGCGGATAAGGATGATTCGATAGCGTATTTTTCTATGGAGTTCGGTATGCACGAATCCGTAGCCATTTATTCGGGAGGTCTCGGCGTTCTTGCGGGAGACTATCTTAAGGCGGCATCAGATACAGGCATCCCACTTTACGGGATAGGTCTTCTTTATACTTACGGATACATGAACCAGAGGATCGCCATAGACGGTTTCCAGCAGGAAGAGTATCTGGAGAATAAATGGTACCTTAAACCTGTAAGAGAGACCCTGAACACCGCCGGTGAGCCTGTAATGTTCCCTCTCAAGATCAAGAATGAAGATGTATGGATCAAGATCTGGGAGATCGATGTAGGAAAAGTAAAGCTGTACCTGCTCGACACGAACATTCCGCAGAACAGCCTCTCGACGCGCTGCATAACAGATCACCTCTATGTTGCCGACAAACATCTGAGAATACAGCAGGAGATCATACTTGGTCAGGGCGGATTGAAGGCTCTCGACATACTGGGTATCAAACCCAAGATCTTCCACCTGAACGAGGGTCATTCAGCGTTCCTTATTATCGAAAGAATGAAGAAACTCGTCATCGACAATAAAATGAGCTTCGAAAAGGCCAAACAGCTCGTCATCCAGTCTACCGTATTCACAACTCATACTCCGGTTATAGAGGGCAACGAGCATTTCGACGAAACATTCATACGCGAATATTTCAAGAATGATGTTGAATCTCTCGGAATGACCTTAGACAGTTTCCTTCAGTGCGGACGCGTGGATAACTCCCGTATATTCTGGCTGCCTATATTCGCAATAAAATATTCCAAGTTCAGGAACGGCGTTTCAAAACTTCACGGCGAGGTTTCAAGGAATATGTGGAAAGAGATATTTCCTCATATGCACGATGACGAAGTGCCTATAGGTTATGTAACGAACGGTGTTCATCTTCAGACATGGCTGAGTATGGAGATAACCTATCTCTTCGACCGTTATCTGGGTCCCGATTACATGCACAGAGCGAACAGGTCCGAGATATGGGAAGGCGTATCTGCAATACCGAACAACGAGATCTGGGAAGCACACAAACGAAGAAAAGAGCAGCTCGTTACTTTCGTAAGAAAAAAACTTGTGCACACGCTTCAGAGAAGGGGAGCTCCGGCAAAAAGTATAAAGAAAGCTTCTAATGTGCTCAACCCCCAGTTTTTAACCATCGGGTTCGCAAGAAGATTCGCCACATACAAAAGAGCAAACCTTCTGCTTCAGGATCCTGAAAGGCTGAAAAAGATACTTATGAATCCGCAAAAACCCGTACAGATAATATTCGCCGGCAAGGCTCATCCAGCCGATATTGCAGGAAAAACGATAATAAAAGAGATCCTGAATTTCGCAGTTGAATACGGCCTTGAAGACCACGTTGTTTTCGTAGAGGATTATGACATGGATATAGCGCGTCATATGGTCCAGGGTGTCGATGTATGGCTGAACAATCCGATAAAACCTCTTGAGGCGAGCGGAACATCAGGAATTAAAGCAGGGATCAACGGAGTTCTGAACCTCAGCGTTCTTGACGGCTGGTGGCCGGAGTGCTACAACGGGAAAAACGGATGGGCCATCACGGCCGGCGATATTTACTCTGACATTGCGCAGAAAACCTCAGCGGAAGCACAGCAGGTATATGACCTTCTGGAAGAGGAGATCACGGAAATATATTACGAGAAGAGCGAAAGCTATTATCCCGAGCCTTGGGTCGAAATGATGAAGAACTCCATTTATTCTGTCGGTAAAGGTTTCAACATGCACAGAATGCTTACAGAATACTACAATAAATTCTACGCGAAGGAATTCTCAAATCTGGATGTTCTCGAAAAGGACAATTATAAAAAGATCGACGAGATAATCGCTCTTAATAAGAAATTTCATGAGAAATGGAACAGCATATATATTAAGGACGCTTTCACGGATATAGAATCACACGGAGTAAACAAGCAGCAGGACATTCCGGTCGAAGTTTATGCTTATCTTGACGGAATGAGCGAGAAGGACCTTAAAGTCGAATTCTTCTACAGCCCGGACAACAGCACATGCCGGGAAATAGAACTGAAATTCATTGAAATGTATCAGGATAATGTGGCTAAATATACCGGAAGTTTTACTGTTACCGGTTCAGGCGAGCAGGGTTACAACATAAGAATTAGACCTTCTTCAGATTTTTTCTACGAACTTTATCCCGAATATGTAAAATGGTTTATAAAATGAAAGAACGGGCTTTTTACAGCCCGTTCATTCCCCCTGTTATTGAACTACCTGTTATAATTATAAGAACATTCCGGAGTTAAAGCTGTGTCCCAGGTCACAAAATCATACGGAATAAAATTTTGAAGACTATACTTGAAGAAATAGAATCAGTTCTTGAGACGGGAACGGTCGATGTTTCACCGGAGATCAGATATATATTCAGATCCGATACTACAAGATTCACGGGAACACCTGATATTGTAGTCAATGTCCGTACGGAAAAGGAAGTCGCGGCCGTTGTTAAGATCGCGGCGGCGAACGGCATTGCCGTTATCGCCAGAGGCGCGGGGACCGGCATGAGCGGCGGCGCTGTTCCTTTAAAGGGCGGGATCGTGCTGAACTTTGAGAAGATGAACAGGATCATCGGAATTGACAGGCGGAAAAGGATCGCGTATGTTGAACCGGGCGTAGTTACTGACCGGCTCAGAGAAGAGGCTGACAGGCTGGGACTCTATTACCCGCCCGACCCTTCCAGCAGCGCCGTATCGACCCTCGGCGGCAATTTTGCCGAGAATGCCGGAGGGCTTCACTGCGTTAAATACGGAGTCACTTCACGATATGTTAAAGGATTTAAGTTCGTTGACTCCGCCGGAGAAATTAACAGCTGCGGCGTTTACAGCCCGGAAGACAGTTTTCCCGGATGCTTTGTCATGATCGGTTCTGAGGGGACTCTCGGTATAGTGACCGAGATAGCTCTCGAGCTTCTGGACAGGCCGCCGCTGGAAGAGACCTTCATCACCTATCATGCGGATCTGATGAATGCGGTCAACACCGTCATCAAGATCAAATCGAGCGGGGTCGATCCTTCAGTAATCGAGCTTATAGATAAAGACGCTCTTTCAGCAGCCGTCATGTATTCAAAGATCGATCTGCCTGAAAATACCGGAGCCGTTCTGATAATAAAGCTCGATTCATACTTCCTTCCCGAACTGCTTGAAAGATCGATATTGCTGGAAAACATAATTTCTTTGATGAAGGTCATCAGATACAGAAAAGCCGAAAGCGAAACCGAAAAGAGATCGTTCTGGAATATGCGAAAAGCTGTTTCGTCGGCGATCAAGAGAATATCGAACGATAAGCTTAATGAGGACATTACGGTGCCTGTTTCGAATATGCACGCCTTCATCGAGTTCACTCGCACCCTGTCGGAGAAATTCGCCCTGAGGATTATAGTTTACGGGCATGCGGGAGACGGGAATCTCCATGTGAATATCCTATTCGACAGGAACAACAGCACCGAGACCAACAATGCCAGGCTGGCGTCAGAGGAGGTATTCAAAAAAGCGGTCGAGCTTGGAGGCAACATTTCGGGTGAACACGGGATCGGTCTTTCCAAGAAGAATTTCATGAGCATTCAGTACTCTAAGAACGAGATCGCCTTCATGAAAAAGATCAAAAAAGCTTTCGACCCGGACAACATTTTCAATCCGGACAAGATATTTAACATAACTAAGGGATAACGATGACGACAATTTTCTCTTTTATTATTCTTCTGGGCATAATCGTCTTCATTCATGAACTAGGACACTTTACGGCGGCCAAGCTTACGGGCATGAGGGTTGAAATATTCTCGCTGGGATTCGGAAGAGCGCTGCTTAAGAAAAAATGGGGTGAGACCGAATACAGAATAGCGTGGATACCTCTGGGCGGATATGTGAAAATAACCGGGATGATGGATGAAAGCAGCGTGGGCGGCGAGGAAATAAAAGGCGAGTCTTTTGAATTCGAATCGAAGAATTTTTTTCAGAAATCGTTCGTAATACTTGCAGGAGTGATCATGAACTTCGTTTTGGCGGTCGCGATCTACTCTTTCATCACCTATATTAACGGTATTCCTGAAGTCCACTCCACTGAAATTAAAGGTTTTTCCGAAAACTCACCGGCTGAAAAAACCGGATTTATGCTCGGAGACGTCATTAACGGGGTTAACGGAGAGCATGTCGAAGACTGGACCGGGCTGACAGAGATGATCCACAGCAGGCCGGATGATGAGCTCCTCGTCACAGTAACAAGAGCGGACTCGATACTTATTCTGCCCGTAAAAACAATGTCGGTACGCACACTCGTCGACGGCGAGATAAAAGAGATCGGCCTGATAGGAATATTTTCAGAAACGGTCATAAAGAACGCTTCGCTTACTGAATCTCTGTCCGAGGGTTTTAAAACATCATGGTACTGGGTAAAAATCGGCTGGCTTTCCATCAGAATGCTCGTCTCGGGCGAAGCTTCTTTCAGAGACCTCGGAGGTCCGATCATGATAGCGCAGATGTCAGGTGAAAGTGCGCGGGCAGGAATATGGGCGTATCTGGCTTTTATAGCCTTCATCAGCGTCAATGTCGGGTTCCTCAACATACTGCCTGTCCCTCTTCTTGACGGCGGTCATTTCATGTTCATACTTTACGAAGGGATCACCCGAAAAAAGATCCCGCAGAAAGTCAAATTCAGGATACTTCAGACCGGGATGATCATACTCTTCATGCTCATGATGATAGTCTTCTTCAACGACACCGCAAGGATATTTAAAAAAAATGATGAAGGTGAAGAAAATGTCAGATAAAATTAATAAAGGACTGAAATTGAAAACTATAATACTGATACTAATCGTTTCCGCAACGCTCTTCGGCCTGAACATCGGCGGAGTAAAGATGCCTGACAAAATAACAGTTGCCGACAAGGAACTCATACTCAACGGAGCCGGCGTAAGAGAGAGATTCTTCCTCGACCTGTACGTGGGAGGACTTTATTTGATAAAGAAGAACACCGACGCGAACAAAGTCATGAACGCCGATGAGACCATGTCAATAAAGCTGCATATAATATCTACTCTAATCACAAGCAAGAAAATGAAGAACGCCGTCGAAGAAGGCTTCGAGAACTCCACGAACGATAACACTTCTCCCCTCCGCAAGAAGATCGACAGGTTTATAGCAGTATTCAAAGAAGAGATCAAAGAGAACGACATTTACGACATCACTTATATCCCCGAAAAAGGCGTGGAAGTATATAAGAACGGTAAACTCAACGACACCATTGAAGGACTCGACTTCAAGAAAGCTCTCTGGGGTATCTGGTTCTGCGACAAACCCGCTCAGAAAAGTCTCAAAGACAACATGCTCGGTAAACAAGTTCGTTGATATAGTAGAAAAAAACGACATATGGCGTATTGCCGTTTTGATTAGCTTTAATTATAAAATAAATACGACATTCGTATATCCGTTTAAAATAGGCACAACGTCAGAAAAAATACGACATATTACGTATTTTCAGACGTTAACGGCAATGTGTAATTTAGACTTGTTAGAAATAGCGAAGAATTTTAAAATTTACCGCAATACCGCACTTTTCAGATATAAATCCCAAAAAAAATTCGGGATCGGTTAAGGCAGTTTCACGCCTGCCGATCCCTTTTTTCTTTGTCCCTTCGTGACTACAGAAGGTAAAAAGGTAAGAAAGCTAAAAGTAACTTCCTTCCCACCCCCGCAAGTAAGTAACCGTGTGCATCAAGGCGTCCTCGAAAGCCGGAATCCGAAGCTGAAGTAGCTGTAGTACGGGTAGAGGCTGCCGCGATTTGCAACCCGGCAGTAGTTGGCATAGTAGTTCCAGCCACCGCCCCGTACGACGCGGTAGGAGCCCGTAGTAGGTCCCGTAGGATTATCACTCGGACTACTGCTGTAATAAGTACTGCCGTGCCAATCCCAGCACCACTCAAACAAGTTACCACTCATGTCGTATAAGCCATAACCGTTTGCCGGAAAACTTCCTACAGGAGAAGCAGTTACATTGTAATCAGGATGATATCCTGTTGTCGGACTTACATCATAACTACATGAATTTGGGTCTGCTTTATAATTCGCCTGCGTATCACCGTTAGTGCTGTGCGATATAGTTGCTCCATTCGGGAACCTTTGTCCGGATAGACCTCCTCTGGCTGCATATTCCCATTCTGCCTCCGTAGGTAATCGATAACCGTTCGCGCTCCAGTTGCAAACAGCAGCATCCCAAGTTGTATTTGTGCTTGTCGGTACTGTTCCCCAGTCAACAGGATCGGTTGAACTGCTTATAGTGTAACATGGTGTCAGTCCTTCGTTCATGCTCCTAAGGTTGCAATATTTGATAATTTCATACCAGCTTACATAATATGCAGGATATGTATCACCCATTCCGTAAGAACTCCAATTCTCAGCTGGCATGTAAGCACTCCACTCAGCCTGTGTTACCTCTGTAGCTCCCATGTAAAAATCACTGACAGTTACACTATGTAATGGTAATTCGTATGAATATCCCTCGGTGAAATGGTCACCCATTGTAAATGTACCGCCCTGTACAAAAACGAAGCCTTCAGGTGGAGTCATAATCTTGATATTATCTATTGCTGAGAAATCAATTTCAGTAGTTGGTGTCCCATCGTTGAAATTCACATTCATTTTTCCTGCAAAACACACTAAGGTAGTGCCTAATAAAAATAGCAACAAGTTTTTCATGATCTTATCCTCATTAATTTTATTTTACCAGTCTTTGGCAATTACTTTATAAAAGTATTTGTTACCAGCAACAGCATTAATATCTGTATAAACATTATTCGGTGTATTTCCTAGTTCTATAAATCCTGAATAAGGATCAGTTTCAGAACGGTAAACATAATACTGAGATGCATAAGGAACATTGTCCCATCTTATCACCGCTGATGTAGAATCAATCGAGATGCTAATGTTCGAGGGAGCTGAGAGCGTGCCGGACAGATCGCTGAATGTGAGGTCACTTATTCTATCAATATAGAAGTATAATTTTGATCCGTCAAGTTTGTTTACAGTCAATACACTGGAGCTACTGTCGTTGAAAGTTAGATTAGAAAGCTTTCTGATTTCAAAATATTGCGCTGTTGAATCAGGATTGAGTATTTTTAACAACTCCTGACTTCTCAAGGTAAGAACTAATGCAATCATAAATAACAAAGCTATCATCCATTTTTTCATATTACTTCCCTCCCTGTTTTATTTGAAAACTTATTTTTTCCATTTTTATTCAATAAACTGATCCTATTTGATATTTTTCTCTGTACTTCATTGCGGTATTACGGTATTAATAAAATTTTCTGGTTGTATGTACAACTTTTCCCTCCTATTCGATGACTTTCAAAATAATATTCGTAAGAATGTAAAATAAACAGACAAAAGTGCAAAAGCAAGAAAAAGCATCTTGTTTTTTTGTTCATAATATCTTAAAATTCTTCGTTATGACCATGGACTCAAGTGAAATTACACACAGCCGTTAACATTGGAAAAATGACTTGACCCGTGTTATATTTATCTAGTGAGCTTTTTTCCATGACCGTTGTTGGATAATGCTTAGTTAACTATTTAAAATAAGGAGGAGGATCAAATGGGATTCCAATTGTGGAAAAAAAAGAATGAGATCACTGTGCAAAAATTTAACAATCAGGAAAACAATTCTGAATTTGCACTTTTATCTTTTGATGGTAAAATTCGTGATCAAATCATTAAGCACTTTAACAACCATTTTTTGGTAGAGGGTGATCACATTAAAAATGGTGGTGTTTCTTCTCCCAAAACAATGCTATCGATTATTGGTTCTGGTGCTGGATCTTTGGGTATAGCTGGTGCAACTTCAGGTCAATTGTTTATGGCAACAGCAAATCCTGCGACTTTAATGGCAATTGGAAATGGAGTAGGTAGTGCAGTAGTGGGTAGTACTGGTATAGTTGCTCAGGCTCCTTTTATTCCCGTAACAGGAGCATTAATGCCTGTTGTAGCCCCATTGATAGCATTTCAAGTAATCTCAACTTTGACAATTATGAATGAGTTTCAAAAAATTAATGAAAAACTTGATAATATTCAAAAAACAATAAATGATATAATTAAAAGAGATGAAGCAACATTTTTAGGTGAAATTATCAGTGCTTCAAATAGAATCTCTGACATCCAAAACCAATTCGCAATTAGCAACAAATTTACGAATGACATGATAATAAGGTTAGCATTGTTAGAAGATAAAATTAATCCAATCTTTGAAAGGTACAATTATCTTTACTCTAATAATATTATTCAGAGTACAAATCAACAATATAATAAAACTGAATATTATGAACATTATCTTCGTTATAATATTGATGACTTTAAATTCAAACAGTCTGATGCTTACATGGCTGTTATTTCTTCAATTTTAGATATTAGAATTGATTTATTAAGGATCAAGCTCAATATACAAGAAAATCCAGGTTATCTAAATAAATCCGCATATCAATTAACAGAAAAAGTTGGTTATTATAAAGAACTTTGGCAAAACATCAGAAAAAATGGAGAGGATATTCAACATATTTCAAATGATATATCTAGAGTTGTAGATGATATGAGCTGGTGGTCGAAAAACGCACCTAATTGGCTAGGAGGTAAAAGTAAACAAATCGAAAAATTGAAACATAATTCCATTAATTTTGAAAAGCAAAAACTTGATTTAGATATAATTGATAACGCTGAAGATATTACAAAAAAAATAAACCCAATTGGAATGGAATCAAACAAAGAACTTGATACTCTATCTCATAAAACCAATCTTGTATATTGGAGAGATGATAAGGGTGAAAATTCATATTATACAGATGATATCATGATTAACTAAGCACAACCAACAACATTGGAAAAATGACTTGATCCTTGTGCTCTTTAACTTGTTAGCTTTTTTCCATGACCGTTGTTGGATAATTGAAACTTAAAAATGGTTGTATTAAGCCTATGGACATTTTTAGGATGAAATCGGCAATAATATTTGTTTGATTCGAAAACAGGTATTATATTATACTAAAAATTTGGAGGATATAATGGACACTGAAGTAGATATTCTTACGCTTTTAGCTTACCACGAACAGGCTTTAGGAAACATGTATAAAACCTTCTCCGAAAAATTCGGCAGAGAAGTGTGGAGCTTTTTAACATCGGAAGAATTTAAACACAATGATTGGATTTTATCAATTTCGGATAATGTATTCGACGGTTCAGTAAAATTTGAATCAAAAAGTTATACTGAAAAAATCATATCTGATTCGATTAACGAAATGGATGAAATGAGAATAATGTGTGATATGGGGAGCATTCCTGAATCAAAAGCTTTTGAGTTCTCGATTAAAATCGAAGAAAGAATGATCGAAAAAAGTTTTCTTGAATCTTTCAGTAGTCATTATCCTGGAATCCAAGGTGTTATAGATAACCTTAAAGGAGAGACTGAAATACATAGAGATGTTTTGAAAAATGAGTTTGATAAATTCCAAAAGGGTAGCAATGAAAACAAAAATCAATCAAAAATTCTTTTCAAATATGCATCAACTTTAGGACTTCATGCAGAATATGAACGACTACTTGCCAGACTTTATGCTACCTTTTCCAACTTATTTCCCGAAGAAGAAATATGGAAAATTCTTGTTGAAGAAGAAAAAAAGCATGAAGCATGGATTAAACAAATTATTATGAAAGTTGTACAAGGTACGATAACTTTTAAAAACAATGATGATACTGATGAGTACATAATAAATGCAGTACAAGGTCTAAAAGATACTTTAAATGATATAAAAATAGATGGCATAAAAAAAGATGATACTTTCGAAATTGCATATAATGTTGAGAATTCTATCTTAGAAAAAGAATTTTTCAATAAATTCTCTTCTGATGCTCCAATAATTGATAAAATCTTAAAAAGCCTTGTAAAAGATACTGAAAGACATAGGGATATGCTTGACGAACGGATTTTCACCAAAAGTGATATATAGGCTTAATACTTTATCGAATAAGTTTCAACAACCAACAACATTGGAAAAATGACTTGACCCCTTGTGTTCTTTAACTTGTGATCTTTTTTCCATGACCGTTGTGAGCAAATGCAATTAAGGAAGCTAATTTGGCCAATATTGATAAAAAAATATTTGTTATATCGGAAAAGAATTCATACAGTTTCATTGATAATTTATTCAGAAACTTGAGAAAGAATATAAAATACAAAGGAGCAGAGCATGTGTAATGAGAATACGGAAATTGTAAAGTATTGTGAGAATTGTTCATCGGTAGTGTCAGATCCTAATTTTGTTTTTGTCGGATTAATTGGTAACGCGATTCTTAAAAAAAGTGATAAAATTAAGTTTATTGAAGGCAACAATATATACTTAAAAGATGGTTCTGTTCTAAACTTAGCGTTCGCGTGGGATAATGGAAGAGAATATTTTGAAGTCATAAAAGGTCACGAACATCTATTCTGCTCTGATCAGTGTGTCGAAGATTTTTCCAAAAAGCGTTTACATTATTTTCCTGATTGGATTTTAAATGAAGGAATTAATTATTCACACAAATTGTACCATTACTTCACTCATAATACGAAAAACAATGATATCTCACAATTTAATCATAAGATAGTAAAATGTGAAATCTGTGGTATCGAGTACCCATCTATGGGTCGTATTTGGGTTGAATTCGCTAAAATTGAAAATACTGAGATAAGAGAAGGATTTTACAATGAAATCCCGATTAGCGAAGAAGAAAGAAATAGTTATGTTTTTCTTAGCGGTTTAAATGCAGATACAAAACAATATGGATCTTTTTATTGTTACAAAGTCAGTAGAATGGAACCTGTTTTTTATAATTTCTGCTCATATGACTGTGCGTTCCATTATGCAAAGCAAGAAAATAAGATTATTAATGTGACTAGTATTATGAATAAGGATAAAAAAGGGATGATATCACCAGATACAGAAAAAATAAATAATGATTTGGAGAATAAAATGCTCCATAGACCAACGTTTCTATAATTTTATAAAAAATACTGGAGGAAAGCATGAAAGTTGAGATGATTGAAGTCAAAGGTGGGACATTCAAAATGGGAAGTGACAAAATGCGGCATGAACGCCCAATCCATGAGGTAACAGTTAATGATTTTGAGATTGGGAAAACACAAGTAACTCAGGATTTATATGTTGAAGTAATGAAAGAAAATCCAAGC
>DAIMKZ010000071.1:0-11697 GCA_036721445.1 Candidatus Delongbacteria bacterium | reverse complement strand
ACGGAAAACTCTTCCACCTTCCGGTACCGTCCCTAAATTTTTTCAGCCATTTCAGGCCTGACTTCAGCATTTCAGTATCGTTATCGAGTCCGCCTGCCGACAGGTTCAGCCATAACGAACATGTGCATGATTTGCAGCAGTAAGTACCGTGAACATATCTTGGATCATCCTGACCTGCCTTTATCCTGCCTAAAATACCTTCATCGGCTTCCTTGAGGGCTTTTTCGACATCTTTATTATGCATGTTCAGCTTCCGGAGTATCCTCGACGATTCTTCTCCGAGCATGTGGCTTTTACCCGCGCCCGTCTTTATCTTTTCGCCCGTAAAAAGTATAAGATCGTTCTTCAGATCATACTCAGTAGGTGCGAACATATTCGCGTATGATCTGTATTCCCCGTGCCTGCTCACGATAAATTCCGAAACTTCCTTTTTATCTTTATCGCTTATCTTCTTTCCGAATAACAGAGCTTCGGAGACATTTTCAACAGTATTAGCCAGGCTGTTCTTATCGAGAAGTGAGTTCATGCATTCCTCCGGTGAGATGTTTAAGTTATAAAAAATCCGGCTATAAGTCAAATTCAAGAAAATTATCAGTGCAGTACTAAATAAAATCCCAGCCGGTCTATAAAATCTTTCAGGTAGAATCCGAGCGGTATTACAAGAACCAGCATATTCAAAACAAAAGAAGTGATCGTAATTCTCTTGTCCGGTTCGTTTTTAAGCGCGCTTATAAAGGAGTAACAGATCCCGCATATTAAGAACAACGTGATCAAAAAGCCTAACAGGCCTTCCATCGGATTTCCTCAGCATGGTTTGAAGATCAGATACACAGCAACTGCTAGAACTTGCAAGAAAAAAACAGCGATCCCTTTTTTAGCATTCATAATTTTTCCTTATAAAATATTGATAATCAAAGCTGCTTGTTTTTCATTCCTTTCAGTAATTACCGGACTATACTTCTCCCATATTCTCATCGAATATTCGTTGTCTTTATCTATATCGCTCCTGACTTCAACAATTCCCTTATCTCTCGCTATGTTCAAGATCATCCTGAACGCTTCAGAACAAATTCCCTTATTCCTGAATCCGCTCCCGACCCAATAACCTATCCGTGCAGTTCTCAGCTTTTCATCAATATGACTCAGACTTATCATTCCCGCGAACTCATTTTCGTATCTGATCGCAAATTGCATAGAATTCGTCTTTTCGCACCAGTCCGATACAAATCTATATTCTTCCTCAGCCGAGAATTCTGTTTTATCCAGCCCGAGCTCTTTACGCAGAATCTCATCCGTTGAAAATTGCTCAACCATATCGGCCGCGCTTTGAAGATCGAATGGTTTAAGCGATATCAACATAATTTTATATTATTGTACTTAGAAAATTATTTCGCTGAATACACAGAAATCTTCTCAGACACTTTAGAATTACTTTGGCTGTGATTATCATAAGTATTCCATAATATTTGATAATCATCTGCCTGATTACCCCACGTCTCCCAGCCTTTTCTACTGCCGCGGGCAAACAATTCAAGAAACGGCCCCGGGCTGCAATTCTCAATTAATACATACTGTTCGTCAGGTTTTCTGGAGTGCTCCTGTTTAATCGATTTTATAATATTTACTTGGCTTCTGCCGGGATCCAAAGTTCTTAATGACCCTTTAATACCAAACAATAAAACTTCTGTTGTATTTCTAAAATAGAAACCTACACCTCTACCGTCAGGTTCTCCATCTTTTCTTACTTTATGCCAGATAATGTTAGTCTTATATTGAAAACCCCAGGCTTTCATTACATCAAGCCCCTCCTGTAACAGTGCATTCGGAACCCATAAATACAAATGAGCTTTTTCTGTCGTCAATAATTGAACAGGCAAATCCATAATCTCTTTAAGTTTCATAGTCGGATAACGCATAAGCCTCTTATGTTCGGGAGCAACCTTTCCGGTTCTGTTCTGAAACTGCCATGGGGGATCCGCTAAAATTGTTGAATATTTTTTTACTGATACTCTTCTTAATAAATCATTTGATGTTTTCATTCATTTTCTCCTTGAGTCATGCGCAATTCATTTAAATCGCTGATAGCTTCTCGACGAATACCTAAAACTAATACAGGACATCCTCCATGCCTGCCTGCATTTAATCTGTATAATAACTTACCCATCCATGTAGTGCTTGCACCATATTTTTGCTTACATAATTTTTGAGATCCATCGTCATTACGATCTATACTTCCGTCTTTTTTCTTTAAAGGCAGTTCGTTGAAAATCTCATTTAAATCTGTACTCCGTGTTAAAATAACTGCAAGACTTATAATACCGCATTCGTGAAACATCCTGAAAGCATAAAGATCTCTATCAAATGTTTGATCCTTGCTATTCCATTCCATATCTAAAGCAACTCTTCCCTTAACATAGTCAATTTTATGACCGTCAATGTAATTTTTCAAAGTGACAGGATCTCTTTCGGGTAAAGTATGTTTCTTAATTTTTCCGGTAGATAAAATTTCTTCACTATGCTCATGAACTCTTACGATTAAATCACCTTGAATCTTGGTCTCAAACCATTTCTTTGGTCTTAAACTATTAGAAATTTTCTTTGGCATATCAGATTCACTACCACCTGGTTTTGCAATCTCATCTAATGTAATATTAAAAGCCCTTAATGCTTCTTCTATCTCATTTAATTCTGAAGAAAATGAGTTTTTTAGTATTGAAGCAGCATGTCTATAGCTGTAAACATCATATTTACTTAAAATATCATCGCTGATACAATTTCTGATTTCTTCAAAAGAATCGGCATTAATTCCAGCGTGGTTAGCAACATCGTCCAATCTTTCGTCATCTGTCATTTTAAAATCCTTATAAATATTTCAGAATCAATAATATCAAATTATGCGTCTAAAATCAAACAAATTAAAATAAAATTTTTAATCCTTCAGATGCTCTTCAGTGACTCTGGACGCGAAGGCGAAGACTAGCGTGATGATGCCGAGGGCGAAGAGGGTCCAGCGCATGTTGATGTCGACGAAATAGCCGAACACGATGTTGGCGGCGGCGGTGACGATGGATCTCGCCATGGATACTGCCGAAAGTACGGTCGCCCTGTTGTCGGATTCGATGTACTTGTTCATATAGCTGAGGAAAAGCGGTTTGACAGTCAGTCCGAACCCGGCTATAACGAGCATGCAGGCAATGGCGGCGGTGATGTTCTGAGTATACGACATTACTAGGTAGCACAGTCCGACAAGCGCGGTCGAGATGAAAATATACCTTTTCTTGCTTCCGACCACCGATTCCATTTTTATTACGCTGTTCAGGACTATGATCTCAGCGATAACAATCCCGGCGTGGACGAAACCGTAGTATTCGAGCGGGAAGTCGAGGCTTTTTAGAACTACCTGATATACCCAGATGAGGAAGAACGAAAGTGTCATTATCGCCACATAATCTATCGTAAGAAGCCTGAGGATCTTGTGGTCTCTAAAGTAAACGAGCCCTGATCTTAGTATTTTGAGATAGTTCTTCTCCTCCGTTTTCTGAACGACAGGCGGTTCTGTGAAGGTCATCGCTATTACGATAGAGAACGAGATCGGGATTAGAGACAGGATCATCGCCCACCTGACCCCGATGTATCTGGCGACCAGGCTGCCCAGCGGCGCGGCGAACACCATGGCGAAAAGCCCTATGCTTTCGATCCTGTTCAGGATCTTTTTGGACCCTTTTTCCTCCCCGGTCTGAATGAGAGAATCGTAAACGAGAGCCGTGTCCGCGCCGGACGCAAGCGTCACCCCGACCGCCCAGATCAGCTCGCCGGCAATAAATACGGGAAAAGACGGGTGCGAGCTGTAGACAAGCACGGCAAGCGCCGTGAAGATACCGGACAGGATCAGGCTCGTTTTCCTGCCGTACCTGTCCGCCACGACGCCGGTCGGGATCTCGAAGAGGAACATCCCCAGCGTGAAGATCGCCTGCAGGATCATGATCTGCGAGAATTTTATCCCGCCCCACTGCGTGAAGAACGGTACGAGAACGCCCGAGAACAGCATAAAGTTCTTCAGGAAATCGTAGGCGTAAGCTTTCGGAATATTAAGTCTGTATTTATCTGACATTTAAACTAAAGCTCTATTCTTCAGCTCTTCCCTGAAAGCGGCGTCTCTCACAGACATAGAAATACTTCTCAGAGCCTTAAGGTGCTCTTCCGGATATTTTTCCGGTGTAACGATCATGAACACCGTATCGACAGGCTTGCCGTCAGGCGAATTCCAGTCGACAGGACCTTCAAGAATACCGCAGATGACCTTGACCGACTCGATCACGCCTGTCCTGCAGTGCGGGAAGGCGATGCCGTTACCGACTCCGGTGCTTGCAAGCTTCTCTCTCTCCATGATGGAGTTGACTATGATCTCTTTATCGTAGATTATGCCTGCAGAGACGAATTTATCCGCCAGTATCCCGATCACTTCGTTCGGCGAACGTGCTTTTATCCGGTATATTCTGTTCTCTGTCAATCCATCGAAAGAAAAATCCACCTCAAGCTTCTCGAGAACTTTCTCCTCTTCAGCTTCAAGCACACCGCTCTTTATGACCCTGGTCTCTCCGACCACCCAGTTCTTCCATTTGATAAGCGTTCTTTCTGAAAGCCAGGCACCTCCGAGCTCGAAAATGACAAGAGCGGGAATTATTGTATCGAATATCCTCTGTCCCTCAACATCATTAAGCACAGTAGCGACCAGAATAGTCTCGACCGCTGCCATTCCGGCCTGAGGCAGCATAAGCCTTGGAAGGCACGCTACTATTTTCTCGTCTTGACAGGTCAGCTTAGCGCCGTAATGGTTGCCCGCGAACTTTCCTGCGGTTCTCAGCACAAGATAACCGCCAACATAAAGAAGTGTATCGCCTGAGAAACTTTCCAGATTTATGTTCGAGCCTATAATGGCGAAGAACACAAGATTGAAAACAGGCATCACGTTCTCGACGCGGAGAGAATCGAAGAGAGCGTGCGAATGATAGTTCGATATAAGATATCCGGCGACGACGGCCGTGATCAGGAACGGCATGTTGAAATGCATGGCTACGGCTATTCCCAATGCGACGATACCGAGTATGATAAGCAGTATCTCGACTGACGGCGTAGGATGCTCATAAAGCATTTTATTCAGAAAAGAACTTTCAAGCTCAATATGATCCTCATCGCCTTTGGGAAGCTTTTTCTTTACGGTGAATTTCAATATCAGGAAGATCACAAATCCTATCAGTACGGCAAAGAACAGCTCCTCGAAAACCACAAGAAAGACCGATCCCGCATTAACTTCTTTACCGCTTTTAAGGAAGACTGCAATGGTCAGAAAGATGGAAAAGAAAATCACCTCGATGATATCATCCAGAACGACTATGTTCGCGAGCATGTTCTTGAGCTTACCTTCTATCTGAAGCTTATTCATCAGCACGAAAGTAAGTGCCGGTGCCGTCGCGATACCTATCGAACCGATCAGCAGGGCATGTATAAGATCGAACCCGAAGAAAAAATAAAATCCCGAAAAAATTATGAAGAAAGTCGCCATAGCCTGTATAACGCAGATTACAGCAGCCTGTTTACCTACTTTCTTTATCCTGTCCCTGTGAAGCTCCTCACCGAGCGAAAAAGCTATGATCCCGAGGAACATGAAAATGAAGAAATGGAAATCATCTATCACTTTGGCATATTCGTCGAATGAATTGTCGAAAAAATGGAAAGCCGGTTTAAAGAGGAAATTCTCTCTGAGACCTTCGAAGCCGTACAGGAATTTTTCGGTAAGGTGCAGAAAATGGGGACCTACGACAACACCTCCCGCGATCTGACCGACTACTTCACCGATATTCAGCTTTCTTGCTATGTAGCCGCCCAGATAAGCCGCGAGGATCAGTATCCCCGCTCCGAATATCTGGAATTTTATGTGGTCCATTTGTTTCCCGTTCAGGTTTTACCATTATGAATATAAGAAAAAACTGAGGTCAATTCCACAGCCGTTTTATCTTCTTTACTGTTATAAGAAAGCTGTTCTAGTATCACCTTCAAATCGCTTCAGGCATTAAATGAGACTGAGCAAGCAACATTGTAATGGCAACGATAATTGTTACCACTGAAACGACTATTCCTGGTTTTAGCCATTCGAAGAATTTAATATGTTCACCTGTTTCTTTTTCATACATTCCCATAGCAATAATATTCGCGGTACTCCCAATTACTGTTGCATTCCCGAACATAGCACCGCCAAAAAGCATTGCCCACCAGAAAGGAAAAATATATATACCGATTTTCTCTATTTCTGAAATGATCGGAATAAAGGCTGCCACAGCCAGCACATTGTCCATAAATGCAGTTAAAAGACAAATAGCGGCGGTAAATATATTCAATAGAAATAATGGACCGCCGTCTGATATATTGATCATTCCGCCCGCAACTCGTTCAATAACACCCACGCATTTCAATGTTCCTACTGAGGCGAACAAGGCCATAAAGAACGTAAGCGTCCACCAGTCTACCCGGCGCATAAAAAATTCTTGCGCCCGGATCCCTTTTAGAAGAAGTGAAACTGCTCCGAAAAATAATGCTGTTCCGATCAATAGAGTATTTTTTTCAAGACCTAGAATTTTCTCAATGTTAGAATGGAGTATCAGGCAAATAATCGTGCATGAAAAAAGAATCCAGCTCTTACGGATACCTGCTTTAGTATAACGGACATGTCTCAGCTCATGCGGTTCATTACCTTCCTTTTTCATTTCTGCTTTTAACAGATTCATCGGCTTTCTAAAAAAGAAGAAGCATAAAGGTATTGTTATACCTAGACACAATAATGATATTGGAGCTGCCCATCTTAAAAAATCCATAAAAGTGAAGTTTGCACGAATGGCTATCATAACACCGATCGGATTCCCGACCGCAGTAGCGCTGCTTCCGATGTTAGTTGCAAAAACGATCATAAGCAAAAATGGAACGGGATTGATTTTATACCTTTTTGTGATGTGAAACATGGTAGACATCATAAATAAAATTGAAGTTACTTCATCAATCAGCGCCGCCGAAAGAGCCGAAAAGACCATAAGTATGGACATTAATAAATAAGGCCGTTCGCCTACTGCATCCACTACCCTTGCGACAAGATACTCAAAAAAATGCATTTCTTCCAGGAATCCGATGATAGTCATCATTCCTACTAAAAACAGGATGACATCAAGATGTGCGAATTCGATCAAATTAGGAATATCGAGTAATTTTGTAACAAGCAGAACTGCTATTCCCAGAAATGCGAATGCAAGGCGAAATTTCCAGTAAAAAAGAGTGCCGCACAAAATGATCAGAAAAACTAGTGAAGAAACAATCTGCCTGGGGTTAAATCCGATAACCGATAATAATATTCCTGAAACAATGAGGAAAGAGATCATTAAAGCTGGTTTTATTATTTCTTTCATTAAATTTCCTACATTTATTTTTGAATTTACGGTCTAAGTCCCGAAAGATACAGGCTCAGGAATTTGAGCCTGTATCCGTATGTTATTTACTCTAATTATAAGTAAGCATTTTCTCCGTGATTCAATTCGTCAACGCCAAGTTCTTCTTCTTCTTTTGTAACTTTTACAGGCGTGATCTTACTGATAACGATCAACATTAAATAAGTAAATACAAATGCGTAAATACCTGCGCCCATTACTGCTACGACCTGCTTCATAAAGAACGATCCGCCCCCAAAAAGAATTCCGTCAGCACCGTTGGGATTTATTGCCGTTGATGCAAAAATGCCAAGCATGATCGTACCTATGATCCCGCCGACTCCGTGAACACCCCAGACGTCAAGCGCATCATCCCATTTCATTTTATTTTTCATTTCTACAGCGAGATAACATACAACACCTGAAATAATACCTATCATACATGCTGAAACAGGCGAAACAAATCCTGCAGCCGGCGTAATAGTTGCCAGACCTGCGACCGCACCGGTAAGAAGACCGACAAATTTAGGCTTTTTCCTGTGATTCCACTCAATAACGAGCCATGTGATAGCCGCAAAAGAAGCCGCTATGTCGGTGTTCAGAAAAGCTAAAGCTGTAATTGAATCCACTCTCAATTCGCTTCCAGCATTAAATCCGTACCAGCCGAACCACAACAGCCCTGTACCCAAAGCTACTAACGGGATACTGTGAGGGCCGTGTTCCTTGATCTTTCTTTTACCGACATAAAACACCGATGCAAGAGCTGCCATACCGGCTGTTGCGTGTACGACAATGCCTCCCGCAAAGTCAAGAACTCCCCATTGCTGAAAAATCCCGCCGCCCCAAACCATATGCACGAACGGGAAATATAGGAAGAGCTGCCATAAAACTAAAAATATTAAATACGCTTTAAATCTGATTCTGTTTGTAAAAGCTCCCGTGATCAAAGCCGGAGTAATTACTGCGAACATCATTTGATAGGCTACAAAGACCAGCAAAGGAATTTTGCCTTCGCCAAAAACATCTGTCGGGGAAACTCCTTTTAGAAATGCCTGATCAAGATTACCGATGATCCCTCCCACATCACCGCTGAAGCACAGTGAGTAACCGACTACGAACCATAGGATTGTTGTAATACCCATAGATACAAAACTCTGCATCATGATACTAAGAACATTTTTCCTTCCTACCAGACCTCCGTAGAAGAACGCCAGTCCCGGCGTCATAAGCATAACAAGACTTGTTGCCAAAAGCATGAATCCTGTGTTTCCCGTGTTAAAATCCATATATGTCTCCTTTTTTTTCTTTCTGTATATTTCAGTATTTTTGTACTAAACTGGTACTGTTGGTTATTTTTATTATTTGAAGTTCTTTTTTTAAATAACAGGCAAACCTGATTATTTTCAACGATTTCTTAAATAATTCTCTGATTTGATCAGTTATGGCTAAAAAATGTCGCTCAGTTCATTTCGTTATTACAAATATGCAGATTCACCGTGCTGACCTTCATCCAAACCGTCACTTTCTTCCTGTTGTGATACTCTGACAGGGGTGATCTTATTTATCACCCAAAGCATTACAATCGTGAACAGAAATGCGTAAACCGCCGCAAATATTCCTGCTCCGGCCTGTTTATAAAAAAATGCTGTATTTCCGTCAATTAATCCGCTCGCCAGAGAAAATGGATCTTTTCCGGGAAAAGTCATGGCTTTTGTTCCTAATACACCTAGAAGTATGACTCCCAGAATTCCGCTTACGCCGTGTATCCCGAAAACATCCAGGGCATCATCAAGCCCGGCTTTGTTTTTGAAACGAACCGCCAGATAACAGGCAACTGATGCTAAAGTTCCAATTATAACGGCAGATTGCGGAGAAACATATCCTGCGGCAGGGGTAATACAAGCCAATCCGGCAACCGAACCTGTCAGAAAACCGAGTAATTTCGGTTTTCTTGTAAATATCCAGTCCAGCAGAAGCCAGGTGGGTCCGGCAAAAGATGCTGCAATATCAGTATTTATAAAGGCAAGAGTTGTAACAGGATCGACCCCGAATTCGCTGCCGGCATTAAAACCGTACCAGCCGAACCAGAGGATTCCTGTACCCAGTGCAACAAGAGGAATACTGTGCATACCTTTATCAGCGACTTTTCTTTTGCCAATGAATATTACAGAGGCCAAAGCCGCAAACCCCGCGGATGTGTGTACAACAATACCTCCAGCAAAATCTTTTATACCCCACGAAGAAAGAATACCGCCACCCCATATCATGTGAACGAACGGAAAGTAAACAAGGATCTGCCATACAATTAAGAAAATTATATAAGCAGAGAATCTTACTCTATTTGCAAAAGCTCCGGTGATAAGAGCGGGAGTTATTATAGCGAACATCATCTGATACGCTACAAATACAAGGATAGGAACTTCCGGATTTACCGGACTCGGGTCTATTAAACTTATACCGTTTAAAAACATATGATCAAGATTTCCTATTACTCCAAAAAAATCACCGTTGCCGTATGTACCGCTGAAACACATTGAATAACCGAATGCAAACCATAAAATCGTTGTTAAACCCAGTGAAACAAAGTTTTGGAACATTATAGTGAGAACATGTTTTCTTCCTACAAGACCGCCATAGAAAAAAGCCAGTCCGGGCGTCATGAACATAACCAAGCTTGTCGCTAAGAGCATGAAACCTGTACTCGCTAAGTTGAAATTCATTCTAAAATCCTGTAAAATTAAGTTCTCTATAAATGTTTCTGTTCACCGAATAAAAATATAATGCCTGATCTTATAGTTGAGGAGGAGGTCTCGGTAATGCCAAATTTGAAAATTCTTTGAAAACAAATGATATAAAATACAGAAAGCTTATGATTAATTTATTAGGATCAAATCTAAAATTCTTTGATAAGAAAGAAAATGAAAAGAAAAGAAAAAACAAAATACTTAATTCACAAACGGCATTTGTTCCCGTAGAATTGTGAACATTTTCATGAAGTGCGTATCTTAAATCTCTTTCATCCTTAAAACCTGATGCTGACAATCCATCTTGAAAATCCGAAGAAGTATAATGATATTTTAAAACGGATTCAGCGTTGTTAAATTTGACAGTTTTATTTATTTCGATAAAGAAATCCGCTAAGAATACTGTGCCGATAAGTACGAAAAGAAATATTATTCCGGCTTTATCATTATATATATTTTCTCTTTTCGACATTGCATTCCGTCAATCTTAGTTAAAAATACAAATCAAAATAAATTAAATATGGAAGATTGTCAAATATAAATGATACTAATTATATATAAGAAAAAATGAATAATCTTATCCGATCATTTTCCCGGCGAGCTTTTTGAGGTCGTCCCCTGCACGACCGGACGTGATAAGCGATGCGATCTCTTCCGCTCTCTGAGCTTTATTGAGCTTTATGACGCCGACCTGAGTCCTGCTGCCTTCAACTCGTTTCCTGACCGAAAAGTGCGAGCCGCCCTTGGATGCTATCGCGGGCAGATGGGTGATAACTATGACCTGACGAGCTGATGAAAGCTTCCGTATCTTTTCCCCAACCTTTTCAGCGACTCTCCCGCTGATCCCTGAATCTATCTCGTCGAATACGGAGACCTGAGCTTCTCTGCCCGCGCCGGTAATATTCTTGATGGACAGCATTATCCTTGAAACCTCGCCGCCCGAGGCTGTCTTTGACAGCGGCTTGGGTTCCTCGCCGACATTCGTTCTGATGTAGAACTCCACCGTATCGGCGCCGTCCGGCGAGACCGGTTTCTCCGATATCCTTATGCTCATCTCAGCCCCGTTCAGACCGACTTCAGCGAATTCCTCTGCAATCGCGGAGCAGAATTTCTTTGCTCCCGCCTTCCTTGCGGCTGTAAGCCCGGCGCATTCCTTTTTCATGCTCTCTTCGAGAGAATTGAGATCTTTAACCAGTTTTTCGCGGTCTGTGCCTATATTGTCGATCGAATCAAGCTGAGCTGAAATTTCATTCCTGTATTTGACTACATCAGCGATATCAGGCCCGAACTTCTTCATCAGTTTCTTTAAAGAGAGATACCTTTCGCTGAGCATGTCGTACCTTTCGGAGTCGAACTCAAGCGAATTGGAATAAAGCTCGCAGGCTGATGAAAATTCCTTTACAGCCTGATAGGATGATTCTATATCGTTGACGAACGGAGCGAATTTTTTTTCGGTAATACTCAGAGTTTCGCACTTGGATTTA
>DAIMKZ010000070.1:0-11745 GCA_036721445.1 Candidatus Delongbacteria bacterium | reverse complement strand
CCTGAAAAAATCATATAATTAGTCATTCTGAAAAGACCTGATAAAAAAAGGAATAAAATGGAAAGCGCTGCAGGTACGGTTAAATACGACGAGAGTAAAATACAGACCCTTTCTTCTCTTGAACATATAAGGCTCAGGACTGGAATGTATATCGGAAGGCTCGGTGACGGGAGCACTTACGAGGACGGCATCTACATTCTGTTAAAGGAGATCGTGGACAATTCGATCGATGAATATATTGAAGGTTACGGTAAAAGAATAGACATTAAAATATCGGAAAACAAAGTGGCTGTCAGGGACTACGGAAGGGGTATTCCTCTCGGGAAACTGATAGACTGTGTTTCTATAATAAACACCGGAGGAAAATTCAACAGTGATGTTTTTCTGTACAGTGTGGGACTCAACGGAGTAGGAACCAAAGCCGTTAACGCCCTCAGCGACCCGTACATTGTCAGAAGTATCAGGGACAGCAAATTCAGAGAGCTGACCTTTTTCAGGGGTAAACTGACATCCGACACGAACGGGAATACGAAAGAGCCTGACGGGACTTATACTGAATTTGTGCCCGATACCGAGATATTCAAAGACTACCAGTTCAATTTCGATTATATAAAAAAACGCCTCTATTTCTATGCGTACCTTAATAAAGGTCTCAAGATATACTTCAATAATGATAAGATCGTGTCTTCGGGGGGACTTCTTGACCTTCTGACAGAGCAGGTGGAATACCCGCTCTATGAACCGATCTATTACTGTTCGGATTCGCTTGAATTCGCGTTCACGCATATTGATTCTTACGGTGAAAGTTATTATTCGTTCGTGAACGGCCAGTATACGAACGACGGAGGAACGCACCAGTCCGCCTTCAAGGAAGCGATTTTAAAATCCGTCAACGAGTACGCAAAGAAGAATTTCGAGGCTAAAGATGTGAGGGACGGGATCGTAGGCGCCGTCGCGGTCAAAGTCAGGCAGCCTGTTTTTGAATCGCAGACCAAGAACAAGCTCGGAAACACTGAGATCAAGTTCAAGATAATATCAGAGATTAAAGATTTCCTGATCGATTATTTCTATAAACACCAGGATGTAGCCGAGCAGATCTATCTCAAGATAGCCCTGAACGAAAAGATCAGAAAAGAGCTCAAAGCCGTTCAGCAGGAAGCAAAGGAACTTTCAAAGAAGACATCCATCAGGATACCCAAGCTCAAGGACTGTAAATACCATTTCAACGAAACACCTACAGGAAGAAAAAAAGAGCTCTGGAGAGGCGATGAGTCAGTAATTTTCCTGACCGAGGGTGACAGCGCCGCGGGAAGCATGATATCGAGCAGGGATGTTGAAACGCAGGCTATTTTCGCTCTTAAGGGAAAGCTTCTCAATGTGCACGGTCTTAAAAGGGATTATATCTACAAGAACGAAGAGATCTACAACATCATAAAAACCCTGAACATTGAGGACGGCATAGACAACCTCAGATATTCCAAGATAATCATCGCGACAGACTCCGATCCTGACGGACTTCATATAAGGAATCTGCTTCTGACGTTCTTTCTGCATTTTTATGAAAGCCTTATACTGAAAGGTCATATTTATATTCTGGAAACTCCGCTTTTCAGGGTAAGGAACAAAAAAGAGACGGTTTACTGCTACAGTGAAAGCGAAAAGAGCGCGTCGATCAAAAGGCTCGGATCGGATCCCGAGGTCACGAGGTTCAAAGGACTTGGAGAAATATCGCCTAAAGAATTCGGAAGGTTCATAGGCCCGGACATGAGGCTCATTCAGGTTAGCGTGGAGCATTTAAAGGATATACCGGACGCGCTTGAATTCTATATGGGTAAAAATACTCCCGAAAGAAGAACTTACATCATGGAGAATCTGGACAGGTTCGAAGAAACTGTCTGATCTTAACCTTTGTTCTCTATCTGCAGATAATCCCTTATCTCGCGTTCATTTATTATATTGTCCCAGTTGAAGAACATTAAAGTCGCGTCCTTTGCCGACCATGTATAACGCACATAATCCACCGGTACTTTATCATCCGTTGCGAACTCCTGTACCGCCTTCTGGAGAAATCCGCAGTATTCGATCTCGTCCACTATAAGCCCGAAGAAAAGATCTGAACTTGTGTGGCCGTATAAAATATGTCCTAGATTCAGTATTATCAGCCTGGACTCTTTACCCGGCTTTATCTTTTCCTTCATCTCGGAATGCAGATTGATAACCGGCATTTTTATTCCGCGGACGACCACATGATGCCTCATTTTTCCTGAACCGAAAGGATAATCCTTCAATGTGTCGTCGGTAATAATTACAGCCTCCATTACCGAATTCATGCTTTCTGCCCAGAAAGTTCCTCCTATCTTGAATACAACATACGGAAGAGGCTCGGGGAAAGTCCTGTCAGGATTAAGCATAGTAAGGTTCTTCCTGTCTTTTGATACTTCAAGTATATTCTGAACAGATTCACCGATTTTTCTCAGTTCGTCACACAATATATAAGCTTTGGAATGATTAAGCCTTTTTGCTTCCAGAAGCGCGTTCATTGAAAGCAGCCTGAGCATAGCTCCGAGTTCAGACATCCTTTCCTCCACTCCCGAAAACGGTACATTCTCGAACTTGATCCTGTTGAAGACATCCCTTTCGAACACTAGCATGAATTTTTTGACTTCCACAGCAACAGCCCCGATACCTCTGCCCAGCTGTTTTACTTCGGATGCGGCAATATTTAGCTCGATAGAGAGGTATGAAAGCACATTAATGATATTTTCAAGCCGCCACAGTTTTCTTTCTTCGATAGTATCCATCATTTCTCCTTTAAAATCAAAAAAAAGACCCGAACTTGCCGGGTCTTTTTCTTAAAACAACTACTGATTATCTCTTTACCGTTCCGTTTTTGATCGCCTTTACTTCGATAGTCTTTGGAGACTCCTTGGTAGAGTTTTTAGAAACGATCTGGAAGAACATTTTAGTCTCTGTGCCGGTGTAAGTATATTCACTTACAGCGACGTTCGTCAGAAGCGTATATGTTCCGTAAGGATCAGCTGAAGTATAAACATCATAAGTTTCAGCGTCTGCAGCATCATCCCACTGTATGAACAGCTGTCCGCCGACGATAGAAGTTACGATGTTCGAAGGAACTGCAGGTACTATAGGACCGCCAGTATTTTCAACTGTCAGCGAAACAGTAGTAGTCTTGCTATCAACAGATCCTTCCGCATCAGAGATCGTAACTGTGGCTGTATAAGTCTGTCCAAGAGTTAAACCTGCGGTATCGAATCCGTAAGTCATGGCGTCTGTAGATCCGGCACCTACTGATCCGGAAGTTGTCGCAGATCCGTCAAGCGTCAGCCATGAGTAAGGAATCGGTGAATTCGACACTACGATGTTGTCGATTGTCCATCTTGCTGTTACTCCTGAGCTTCTTGTAGTGTAAGCTGTGAATCTTATCTGCGTATCAGACGATTTTACAGGTAATTCAATGTTCTGGGGTACTGTTGAAGCTGCAGTGAGGTTAAGTATCTGAACCCATGCTGAACCTGTCCAGTACTCGACTCTTGCCCAGCTTCCTGTTCTGAATATGAAGTTCGAATCGAAAGCAAGGTAAACATCAGTAGTTATAGCTGAAGTGTCGAAAGAAGGTGAAGTCAGAGTTGATGTAACTCCGTTACCTGTAGCACTTGCACCTCCGTTGTATGATACCCAGTTACTGTTAGTGTATCCTGTACCCGGGAATGATGCAAAATCGTTCGTGTGAATATCTCCACCCGGTGACAGATAGCCGTCATAAGTAAATGAAGCTTCATAATCCAGAGGATAACTGCCGCTGTTACCAACATAAACAATTTCTGTACCTGTAGAATTCTCGGCCACCGATTTAAATGTAGGAGCGGGAGCTTCTATAACAGGAGGCGATACCATGTTGTTCGTAGTTACGCATCTGATGTGGTAATTGCTTCCGGGGTCAGCTGACCATGTAAGACTTCCGCCTGAAACTGCGTAATACTGATAATAAGCTCTTCCGAAATCATACTCCAATGCTTCACCGGTATTTGTAACACATGTTCTGCACAGCGTGCGGCCTGTCTGACCAGTACGAGCTTCAAAACCGATAAAATATGAAGCTGTCATATCGTCTAAAGAAGTATAACTGCTGAGATCAACATAAGTCCATGCGTTCGTATTTGAAAGCGTTGCAGGATTGGCTACAGCGAACGGAGTGATCAGAGTAGCGCCTGGCAGACCGCCTGATTCCGCCCAGACATTGACCATCATATCGCAATTAAGACCTTCTTCGTATTCTGTCGTTGCGTCAGTATAACCCCTTATTACCGCGCCGACTATATCGTCATGGAAAGAATTGAATCTTACTGCCATTGATTTATAATCGTTTGCGTTAGTAGTTGTAACGACATAGGTGTAGGCTGATACTGTTCCGTAGTCGTATTTCTGGTGTAAACCTTCAGCGTACTGCCAGGGACCGGTATATCCTTCGTTCTTTGTCGGGGATACTGTGTCTCTGCAGTAAAACCTGAATTCAACAATATCTCCCGCATTAGGAGCAACCGGTAATTTCCAGAAATATATTTCCCCGTTAACGGTTGTAGGTTCAGCAGATACTTCAGTTCCGCCATTTACTTTGTATAAAATCCTGGCGAAATCAATGCCGGTTCTGTCAGCGATCTGTGTAGTTATCTCATAGCCGTCTGAGCACTCTGAATACCAGTCATTGTTGTTAGTATAATATACGAACGGCGGGGTTGTATCTTCAGCTTCCGGAGTTATACTGAAATTGTCAATATTCGCTCCTTCTGTAACATAACCCTGATCGGTAACAAGAATAAACCTGAAACGAATGTTCGGTTTACCTGCAAGATGTCCGTGTTTGATCGTCTCAAGACCAAATGCCGGAGTTGCAGGTTCTAAACTCCAATATTTTAGAGTTATCCAATTTACTCCGTCTTCAGTAAACTGATAGTACAGATAGTCAAAGCTTTCTTCTATTTCATATCTTAGATAGAAAGTCGTTTTACAGTCCCACGCATCAGAGAAATTTAATCCGGGAGCGACTTCAGCTACCGAACCGCCCTTGGAGTAAAGAACAGTGTTGTTAACATAATCTCCTCCCGGGCTGTCAGACAGAGAATATGTACCTGCATATTTATACGCTGTATCTCTTCCCCATCCGCCTGTCTCGCCGCTAGCCGGGGTAAACAGCCACTGAGCTGCCCAGGTATTCTCGAATGTATCTGAAAAAGAGGTTACAGATTCGCAAACATAAACCCCTGACTGGTCTGAGAAACCTGTTGTATAGCTGGCATCAGTATAAACAGCCTTTACTTTATAATAATGAACTCCGTCATAAGCTGATGACAGTGTCTCCTGATAGGAGTTTGTTGTAGGAGTACCTACTTGTACACCGTCCCTGAAAACCTGATAAGTTACTCCTCTGCTTCCGCTGTCAGACATATCAAGCCATGTCACTGTTACAGTTCTGTTGTTATTTAATGCGAGAACATTTTCAGGAACCGCATAATATTCTTGAGGATCCAATATTATCTCTGACATAGATTGGTGATCCATTCCGGAATAGCTTGTACCCCATTTAAACGAAACGAGGTCTGTAGTAGCCATACTCCATGTATTCCTGCAGTATACAAGACTGTCTGTACCTGCTCCGTCGTCATAACCGTAGCCGAGCATTGTATGACCTATAATATGTATTAGTACCGGTCTACCCTGGTCAATAGATCTCTTGTAATCATCGTAAGTATAACCGCCTACTACGGGTCCTTCCGAAACATAATCAGGATCAATATAACCCTCTATTACCTGATTGAAATTCTGCTGTACCTGAATTCCGAGAGACTCGAAGAAAAGTCTCATACCGTGAGTAGCGTCTCTTCCCGGATAAGGCTGATCCGGCGGTGCAGCGGGTGAATCCGCACAGTCAAAGAGTTTAGCTCCGCTGGGTGCAAGATAATTGTAAACGGATGTTGATCCGTCAACGTTACCCCAGTTATACCACTGATTGGTTCCCATAAAGTCTGCCGTACACGGCTGTCCCACATAATGATCATGCTGCGCCCATAACCCGTCATAATAAGGGTCGCCTTCATTTTCATATCCTGACCAGTAGTCGTCATGATGACCGCGGTTTGACCTGCCGTCAACATTAATTTCACTTGCTGCTAATGCACAACCGTCAGAATCGGGATCAGTAGCTCCCTCGGAAGCCCATACTGAGTTCGTCATCGGTGCGACTCCTCCGTCAATTCTTCCGGTATAGCAGTCTGTTGCTCCGAAATGATCGTAGTAACCTACGAACATTGCAGTTGCAGTAGCTGTACATCCGTGACTCCAGCTGTAACCCGGAACGTTTGAAAGCTTCACAATTGCTTTCGGCGCATCTTTTTCCGAACTGGTTTCAGGAACATAGTCTGCAGGCTTTCTGCCTGCCCATCTCATAACCTGAAGCAAATCTCCGTTGGCGTCAACCACATAGCTTTTTGTATAATTGCCTGCAGCTTTCTCCTGAGCGAAGAGGCCGGAAACGAAGATCGGCAGTGTCATAAGCACACACAGTGCCAACACTTTGAATCTTTTCATGAAAACTCCTCCTTTTGTTTTAACTTTGCCCAATTTGATTGAACACTTTACATTATATACTATTTTATAAGTATCATTTTGTTGGTCAGCATTTTTTCGGGTGTTTTAAGTGTATAGTAATATACCCCGCTGTTCAGTTTTGACGCGTCGAAATTGACTTTTCTGTATCCTTCATTCATTTTTTCATTAATAAGAGTGGCAACTTTTTCACCAAGAACATTATATACTGACAGATTAACTTCACCCGGTATCCTGTTGTAAAAGCTGATACTGGTTGAAGGATTGAAAGGGTTGGGGTAGTTCTGACACAATTCTGTTGTTGATGAAACGAATTCATTCTCTATTCCGTTTGGTATTTGAGATACATACATTTTTATATAAAATGCTCCCCAGAGATTCGTGGTCCACTTCGTAACTGAGTTCCACTGCCATGCATGGCTTTTATCTCCGCTTTCATCAAGCATGATCTCGTTATATACAGGTGTCTGGAAAACAAGTCCTACATGCCCGTAGATCGGTGTGTTTTTACCGTCTTCTATATGCAGCGTATCTCCGCCCGCAGCGAAATTGTGAATACCCTGAAGATCTCCGATAACATTGTCCGTCGGGGCTCCAATAGGGTTATCATATTCATCAAGATTTCCAATATTAGGATCAAATTCAACGAGTTTCCATGAAATGTTGCTGGCGTCATAATTCCAGCCTATCTCGATCTTATTGAGATAAAGATATTCCTTAGTCCCGAAATTCCAGTCTATTGCAACTTTGTCTCCGCCGTTTATAAAATCCGGCGGATCATTATAAGCTGTTCCAATGCTTCCCCATTCGAGAACTCCGGAATCAAACCATACTACAACATAGTCTGAAGATCTAGTTGTGTTTGAAAATGCGGAATTATCTGTAACAACACAATACCATGAGCATTTAGTATTTATTGACTGTGCAGGTATCAGGCCTGTAAAGGTGTCATCTCCGTTATCCGTCATGACAACTGACTGTTCTTCACCTGCATTTATTCTGTAAAATATCGTTACATTGTTTATCCCTGAATAATCAGTTGCTGTAACTGTAACCGCAAAATCTTCTCCTGGATTTGCGGCATTTCCCGGATCGTGAACGGTCATGACCGGCATTTCTTGGATACTCACATCATCGATATTGAAAAACCTGTCAAGCTTTTTAACTGATACTAAAGGATTATAGATATGCCTCCACATAATTCTTACATATTCATCCTGGTAATCCCCTAAATAGCAAGTCTTCTCGATCCACTGATTTATATTAGTCTCATCAGGTATAATTGAATCTCTCAGTAATTCAGTGAAATTCTCGATATCAGTACCGTCGCCTTCAACCTTGGAAATCAGAAGCGACCATTTTTCAGTAAACTCTTCTCCAGGAGAAGTTTGAGCATTGATAAAATATTTCACGGTCGGTTTCCCGTTTATCCTTATTCTCGGTGTTACAAGATAGTCATCCGTCATCCACACACCAAAATTAGTCTGGGAAGCTGATGTAACGGAATATTCTCCGCTATGTGAATTCGCGCTAGATGAAATATTCCATACCCACGGATTGTCTCTTGTATTGCCCTGATCATCACCGAGCTGGAAAGTTACCCAGCCTTCAGGAAGCATTGTCTCCTGATCAAAATCATCCGGATTTTCAAAATCTTCTATATAGTTTATTTCACCCCATTCGACATTAAATATCTCTGATTTACCGACGATATCATACCCTGAATTATCCATAGTTTCCACCCAGTATTCCATCTTAGTTCCCATGGGCTTTCCCTCCATAGTCAGAGTGTAAAAAAACAGATCCGGATAATTAGGATCATCACTGGGTGTAATTGAAAGAGGAAGAGTTTCTTCGCTGTGTGTTCCTAAATCATCAGTAATTACATAGTGAAGATCACACTGTTTATAACCTATAAAATCACCCCCTTCGTTCCATCCTGAATAATCATAAATATAGAATTTCATATCTATGCTGCTGAGCGGGTTTACAACTTCAGGAGGTATTGAAAACAGATCCTCATCGTACAGATAAACTGGAAGAGATTTAAACATGATGTCATCAATTACCAGAGCAGACTGGTCGGTCGTATTAAAATGCCTTATTCCTGCATATATTACCGCGTCATAACTATTCGGATCATTCTCAAGTAAAAACGGTTTTAGGTCAATTGTAACTAACTTCCATTCTGATGATGAAAGTGTCTCTTCGTATATTATACGGCTGTCTGCGGCTCCTTCGATATAAAGCCAAATCTGAAAAGTTTCAGAATATTTTTCAGGGTCTTCAGCCCCAACCCAGAATGACATATACGAATCAAGTTCCAGATATAATCCGTTCTCAAATGCAATTTCATTATCAGGAGTAAGCCCCGGGGAACTTGCAGACCTTATCATGTAGTTGCCGGTTTTCCCCGCTGAATACGGAACGACTTCCCAAGTATCTGAGTCCCCGTCGTTGTCATATACGGTGATGTCCCCGAAAGATCCGTCTTCAAAATCTTCAGCTTCCCAAACCATAGCTGAAACTCCGACTGAAAACATAAGCGCTGCAACTAAAACTAATCTCTTCATCCTCACAATCTCCTATAACTTTTAACATTCCCGGCTGTAAAAATAAAAACAACTCATCTTTTTAGCAACTAAAATATTTAATTTCTTTTTGAAAGAATTCCTTCTGAATAGTATTCCTCTTCCTTCAAGTTGCCATTTTCATCGTATGTTTTAAAAGAACCATGCTTTTGATCGTCTTTGAAATTTTCCTCTGATCTTAACTGCCCGTTTTCATACCATTTTAGATACAGCCCGTTCTTTTTACCGTTAAGAAAAACTCCTTCATACATTTTATTGCCGTTTTTATACCAGCCCTTAACTTTACCGTTCACTAAATCGTTCTCATAAAATCCTTCACCCTCAATAGTACCTTCTTCATACCAATACTTTCTGTATCCGTTTTTTTCACCGTTTAACCATTCCTCCTCAAATCTCTTGTTTCCATTCTCGTACCATTGTATTACTTTTCCGTTCTGAATGCCGTTTTCATATTCAGATTGAGACTGAAGCTTTCCGTTATCGTACCAAGAATTTTGAATTCCGTCGAGATTTCCGGATCTGTATCTTGAATGTTTTATCTTCGAGCCGTCCCTGTTCCACTCAATATAATCACCGTTGAATTTACCGTCAAGAAATCCTACTTCAAATTGCTTTATTCCGTTGTTCCAGTAATAACATGTTTTTCCTGATAGAACTCCATTTCTATATTCTTTTTCCAGTTTCAATACACTGTCTTTGTAAAACTCCTGACCAACACCTGTAAAAGGCGTGATCTTAGAACTTTCATACATTATGCCATTTTTAACTTTCAGCTTATCGTAACTTACTCTTCTCAATACTTCTGTTTGCTCTTCTTTTTTTGTGCAGGAAAATGCAGTCAGCAAACAACATAACACAACTACGAACTTGAATATTATTCTTTTTAATTTCATAACATTTTACTCCTGATTTTACTAGGTAAATAATCTTGGTAGATCCAGTATGAGTTTTGGATGTTTTATGAGAACTGACTTGAAGATGTTGATGAGAGTTCTTTTTTCAAAAACCTGACCGTTCAGCTTATCAGTTATTGAATTAAGAGTTTCATCTTCAATATCCTCAATGATCCGCTTGATAAGATAGAACTTATGATTCGCTTTTCCCTGCTTTTTATTCCATAACTTTTCGTATTCAGACAATCTGTTTGCACTTACATCATCGATACTAATTGCAGAAACCGCCACTTCGGCCGCGATCCTACCTGCTTTCATAGCGTTGATAATACCTCCACCGGATACCGCGTTGGTCTGATGGGCCGCGTCTCCAACAAGCATGAATCCGTTACCTGATATTTTTTCGAGAGTCTCACTGCAGACAACTCCGCCGCAGGTAGTTCCGATCACTGATGCTTCGGGATAATAACTGCTCATAAAGTCGTTTAGGTATTTTTCTGCTTTCTTTTCTTTTGAGGCCGGACCGTTTACACCTACTCCGATATTAGCAGTGCCGTCATTTTTCGGGAAAACCCAGAGATACCCTGTAGGCGCTGTATCTTTACCGAAATAAAAATCCATCCTGTCTTTTGCATATCCTTTACCGGAAATGTTATATTGTACGCAGCTTTCCATATCGGAAAAAGATGGAGCTGTCTTTATTCCCGCCCACCGGCCCACACGTGATTCTATTCCGTCTGCGCCAATGACGATCTTTGATTTTAATTTATATCTTCTGCCCTGAAGTTCTACTTCCACGCCTTCAACAAATCCGTCAGATTTTAATAGGCCGGTGACGTTAGCTCCGGTCATGACCGCCGCGCCTGCAGTTGCGGCGGCGATACCGAGTCCGGCATCGAATATTTTTCTGTCCAGAACAGCCGCTTCACTTTCGTGGTTCAGGTCCAGAGCAGTACCGTTAGGAGCTATAAATCTTATCTTAAATTTCCTGACGTACTGAGTCACTATCGGATGATCCGGACTGAAAAATTCAAGCAGCCCGGCTTTGCCGACCGCTTCGCCGCATCTGACGGGCACACCTATTTCGCGGTGTCTCTCCAGTAAAAGAACACTAAGTCCTTTTTCTGCGCACTCTTTCGCTGCGACGCATCCGCCTGGTCCGCCCCCAACAACTATCACATCATAAATTTCTTTGAACAACATAATTTACTTTTCTTGATTTTCTTTTGACTTTCTTTCAGATCCGTCAGGTTCTTCAGTCTTCGGTATTCCGGCAAGCACCATCCTTGTCATTCTGTTATTCAGTTCGTAAAACCTGCTTTGGACTTCTTTAAACTCGGGAGTCGGGACCCTGTTGCCCGAAATATCTCTTTTGTATGAGTCACTATCTTTCTCATATCTGCTGTCTTCAAATTCATCAGCCCAATCAAATATTTCTTTATTGTATTCAGTTATCATTTGAGTATATTCTTTCGTTCCATAACCAATAGATTTGAACTTGGGTTCGTATTTTTCAATTATGTTTTCCAAATCATCAAGCTGTTTTTCAAGAGTTTTATGTTTAGAACAGGAAGATATTATTATAACCGAAATAACCATTACGACCAGAACTGCAATTTTATTTTTATTCATAATATCCT
>DAIMKZ010000069.1:0-11747 GCA_036721445.1 Candidatus Delongbacteria bacterium | reverse complement strand
AATTTATAGAATATATTTAATTCAAATTGCATATTGCTGCATGTATGTTTAAATTATTCTCATGAAATATCTTTACTTATTATTGATTTCTTTATTCGCAGTAAGCCTTTTACCCGCACCCGATCCGTCGTTCTCTTCGCGCATTTTCGACTTAACACCTTCAAAAGCGGTGCGCCCGGCGATGGAGTACCGCGTGCACAGGGCGGGTCTTCTCTGGCTCAACACATCAAACATGGGATTCTTCGGAGAGCCGTGGCTCGGACTGAAAGACCCGTGCACGGGAAAGACCGCCGTCTCGGGCGAGATGCCGGGCGGAACGGGAACGGAGTTCATCTGGCTCGGAGCGCTCATGTTCGGTGGATACCTCGATTCTGCTGCCGTGAACATAAACGGAACGGACGCCACGGTCTTTCAGGGTCCGCTTGTGACGACGGCCTACGAGGGCTGGACCGGGAACCCCATGCCCATGGAGATATGGCCTGCGCTTCTCGACGAAGATCCTTCAGGCAGCACGCTCGGTCACATAAGAGAGACTTCCAATGTGGAAGGCCGGCTCAACTGCCTCTTCGAGGAAGTGTACGACCCTTCAGCCACGGCGGAGGAGCAGTTCAACGTCATGTACTCCGACAAATTCGTGGACGACTACTATTCCGGTCAGGACGACTACGACAGACGCCCGCACATTCCTCTCGGGATCGAGATCAGGCAGAAAAGCTACGCATGGTCGTACGATTACGCAAAGAAATTCATTATAATCGACTATACTCTCTACAACAAAAACACGCTCGGTAAGGACATATTCGACTTCTTCATGGGGATATACGTCGACTCGGACGTCGGCATGAAGGATAAGGACGGCTATTATTTTGACGACTTGTGCGGCTTTATCCAGAAGTGGGACAAATACATCGAGCCTGCGACGGGAGAGCAGAAAACTGTCGATCTCAACCTTGCGTGGAGCGCGGACAACGACGGAAGGGACCCTTCAGGACAGGGCGCTGGATCTAACATTTCCGAGCCCGGAGCCGGAGCCCCGCTGGACGGAGCGAGAGGCGTCGCGACCGTGAGGGTGCTGAGAAATCCCAACCCTAACCTGAGATACTCTTTCAACATCTATGTGGCGAACAGCAACGATGAAAGCCTTGACTGGGGTCCACACTGGAAAACAGGCCTGCACGATGACTGGCAGTTCGATCTTGCGCCGCGCCAGCAGGGGTATGACGATACTAATCACGACCAGCTCCTCAATTCCTCTAACCAGCTCATGTACGGCGGCAGAACTGAGGGCAGGCCTATCGGCGACAGGGGCAAGTACATGGTCATGTCGAACGACGAGTTCGACTACAATCAGACCCAGATACGCGAGGTCTATAAAGGCATCTTCGAGGACCCGGAATACATGCAGGGCACCTGGTACGCTCAGGCCGGCAAATGGCAGAAGTGGATAGCCGACGGCGAGCAGTCCGGTGACGAGATACCCGACGGACCGCTTTCCAGCCTGAACAACATAGCGAACGGAATGGACGAAAGATATATGCTCTCGTTCGGACCTTTAGGTACGGAAACTTACGGAGCGGTGGCGGCGGACAGGAACTCGGACGGTGTGATAGACGACGCGGTCCCCAACAAGAAAATGTGGAAGTTCGCGCACGGGGATTCGTTAAAGCTGACAATAGCCTTCATAGTCAACGACAATTTCAACATTTCTCCCGAGCAGGACCCGAACTACGACAACGCCGACATAGTCGATCTTGACGACGGCCTCAACGTGAGCCTTTACGACAAGGGCTGGTACGACGCGCTCTACAATGTAGTCTGGGCGGAACGGGTTTATGACATTCCGATGTTCGACACTCCCGTAGCAAAGAACGGCGGGGCTAAGACCGACGGCTGGTTCGGGGAGGACACCGGAGAGGACGGTATGTTCGCCGATATCAGGAACGACAGCTACTGCTGGTGGTACGCTTCCGAATATCCCGGGATTGATGCGGGTGAAGGCGATTTCGAGCTCACGGACTTTTATACCGGACTGACAGACATCTACGGACATTCCGCCTCTTCCGAGGATATGCTCCTTCCCAAAGGAAGAGAGGCCGCTGACGGGAACTACGGCATTTCAGGCGATCCTGTTACCGGAGACGGCTACGGATATATGGTAAGATACGATAAGACAGATCCCGAAATACCGGCCGGGACCTGGGTGCGCTACGGTTACGGCAACGGCAGGCTGGACACAGGTGACGGAGTTCCTGATTTCACAGGACCTCCGCCGCCGCCTTCTCCCGGAATAAAAGTTTCTTCATCCGATACCGACATCGCGATAGAATGGTGCTCGCACGAGCTTTACGAGAAGGAAGGCGCCGTCAGCATCACCGGACCGGAGCACACGATCGATAAGTTCTCGCGGCGGAAAGATTTTGAAGGCTATCAGGTTCACATCTCCCCGGACGCGAACGCCATGAACTATACGGCCGTTTTTTCCGCCGACAAAGTGAACTTCTCATATTTCAATGCCGGAGATCCTTCAAAAATGTACGATATACCGTTCTCCGCCGACAGCGCTTTGACCGCTCCTCAGACCATCGTCGCGGACGGCTCTGTCTGGAATCTGGCGCCTTTCGGCGACAACCGGGACATGTATCAGGATCATGATTCGCCGGGTCTATATACCTATACTTGCCGGAAAGACACAACAGATATCGCCTTCTCGTCTGATTCAGTAGCGGCAACCGAAGTTTTCAATTACAGGTTCGTACTTCACAACAAACTGCCGGCCAGCAGATGTTTCGTTGCGGTAACTTCTTCAGACTTCGGCGATCCCAAAACCGGAGTTCCGGCTCTTATGTCCAGCCCGTCCATTAACGGGACTTCAGTCGTGCCTTCCAGTTTCTCTTCGACCGGTGACGTTATAGTCGTGCCCAATCCTTACAGGGGCGACGCGGATTATGAAAGCATGGGCTGGGAAACAACTAACGGCGACGACTGGGAGGAACAGGACAGGAAGATCGCTTTCCTTAATCTTCCCGAAAGATGCGTGATCAGGATATTCACCCTTGCAGGTGACCTTGTTAAGACTATAGGTCATAACGGCAATTCGAGATACACCGATCCTTACGCATACGGTTCTAACGGCGCATGGTGGAACCTCATCAACGACAACAATCAGGCCGTCATGTCCGGCATATATCTTTTCAGTGTGCAGGATGTTGATGAAAAGAGAGATGATTTCGTCGGCAAATTCGTGATCATTAAGTAGAATTGATTTGCACCAGAACTGATTATTTTGTATATTAAATCGAAATATTTAAAATCGGACTTGAAAATGAAAAAAAGACCCTTTAGAATTATCGTTTTAGTAAGATACCTGTAATCCTGCCATAGGTGCATATCCGCACTTTATGACCCTCTGTTCATCTGAACGGACTCTTAATGTCAGAAATAACACAAAGGAAAAATCATGAAGATAATGAATTTGTTGCTGGGACTAATAATCTTTACTGCATGCTCTGAAAAGAAATTGAATTACACGACCGAGGAAGTGAACGGTATTAAAGTGTATAAGAACAGCAATATCCCTGCAGTGCCGGGTCTGAAGATCGAACTGAAAGAACTTTTCACTATCAAAGGATATGACGAAAGTTTCGCGCAAGATTCTCTCAGAATAATCCAGGATATCGGTTCAATAGCGGTCGACTCAGTAGAAAATATTTACATTCTGAGCATGAACAGAGCCAAAGTATCAAAATTCGACAGCAAAGGTGAATTTATAAAATCTTTCGGTAGAATGGGCGACGGTCCTGGGGAATCGAAATGGCCTCAGAATATGTACGTTCAGAACGACACTGTCAACGTGCTCAATCAGACAGTTCTTCATATGAATAAATTCGATACTGACGGGAATTTTCTTTCTAGCGTACCAACGAACGACTGCAAGATGCCTGTATTCACCAAACCGTTCGGCAAAGACAGGATCGTAACTTACTTCTGCAACTGGAGATACGAGGATGAAGGAATGTTCATGGACTACGATCTGGGCATAGCTGACGCGAAATATTATGAAGTCAAAAGGATCAAAAAGCAGACATTTGAGGGAGAACGCGTTCAGACCGAGTACATCGATCTTTTATTCGGATTCGCTTCTTCGAACGGTCAGCTGTACGTCGCCGACAACAGCACGGACAGATATCATATCGACGCTTTCGATCAGAGCGGGAATCTGCTTTACTCGATCGAAAAACCGTTCAGAAAGATCAAGATGCCTGCAGAATACTCTGAAGCTTCTAAAGGAAAGATACTGTACAGAAAAGCAGTAACCGATCTTCTGACGGATGCGGACGGCAGATTGTGGTCGGTCGTACCTTCAGAAACAGCTGAGGATAAAAATGTTATGGTTGACATATTTAAAGTCGGTGTATTCCTGAACCGAGTTAAGCTCGATATCGGGGTAGACGCAGATGATGTCAGTACCCACCGGACGATGGTGATAAACGGCAGGAGGCTCTACATTTCCGACTTAGACAACACTGAAGTCAGAGTCTACGAATATGAAGTGACAGAGAATTGATAATTTCAGCAATAGTAACAGGTCCCCGCTTTTCAGGCGGGGATTTTTTATTTTCAGCTTGCATATCTTCCAGAATAGCCTTACAATTATACTGAAGTTAGTCTGATTTACAAACGGGAGTTCAATTGAAGAAACTATTAATACTTTTGTCTGTATTATGCCTGCTCATATCCTGTTCAAAGAACACATCTTCAGAAAACGCGCCTAAAGTATTTAACAACTCCACTAAACCTGCCGATCCTGATTTCACTATTGAGATAATAGAACAGAAGACTCTTCAGAACGACTCCACTTTCACACTTCTTGATATGCCATGGGACGCTGCCGAGGACAATGAAGGAAATATTTATATCCTATCAGGAATAAAATGCAAAATACTGAAATATGACAAAGACCTGAATTTCATAACTGATATCGCCAATGCAGGCCCGGGTCCTGGAGAATTAACCAATCCCAATAATATATTTATCGTAAAAGACACACTGTTCGTGACCGACTCCGCCAATAAATCACTTAACAGGTTCACTCTTAACGGAGATTTTTTGTTTTCGACTCTGGAACCCGCAGTAAGTCAGTCCCACACATTCGTCGAAAAGAACGGGCTTTATGCATCCCAGAGCATCGAGCTGTTCGAAACAGATGAAGTAATGACGGGAAGATCAAAACTTTCGCTACTGGACTCAAAATTTAAAACGATCACCGATATCTGCGACGGCGGCGAGACCGAGGATTTCATTTTCTTCAAGTCGAGAATACCATACGCCGTATCGGACAAGAACATCTATGTCGCTGAGAACATAACCGACAGGTACAGAATAAGCGTCTACGACAGAACAGGAAAACTTACGGAAGTTATAAATAAGAACTACGCGATGGTACCGTTCGAATATAAAAAAGATAGATGGAGTAAATTCTTCGGCACAAAATATAAGCGAAGTATATCAAATCTGTATATCGACTATGCCGGAAATCTCTGGGTAATGAGAGCTTTCGACGACGCTCCGGATAAAGATAATTATAATGATCCTTTCAGGTTCGATGTATTCAAAGACGGCCGTTTTATTAATGAAGTCACGCTCGACGGAATAGAATACGAGTCGTTCGACTACGGAACCAGAACAAAAGTTCTCAACGACAGGATTTATTCATTTTACATCGGTGAGGATAAAGTGGTTGTGTCAAAGTATAAGATAATGGATCGATAATATGAAAAAATTTTGTACCTGTCTTATTCTATTATTATTGCTCAGCTGCACTAAGAACAATACAAGCACAACTTCTGATACGACAGTCATAAGCAATAACGGAGAACCGGCGGATCCGGCATTTAGATACGAGATCACCGAAGTACAAAGATCGGATTATCATGATAAGGGCATAATGTCGGTAAAAGGCATAACGGCTGTTTCTCCGAACGATATCTACCTGCTGGACTCAAGATCATGCACTGTCTTCCATACTGACGCGCAATTGAACGTAATAAACTCATTCGGCGGCAAAGGACAGGGACCGGGAGAATTTGAAGTATCGTATAATATCGCCGCGATCGGTGATACAATATCTGTCATAGACGATCAGCTCAGAAGATTATCATATTTAGACAGGAACGGGAAGTTTATCAGGTCAGCAGGATTTACCGGCAGTCTAAGCTGGATCAGATATGTCGGCGGAAAGATTGTAGGTCTGGGGATAAGCAATGAAACGGTCGACGAGAAGTACTACGGGATACAGAATATTAATATCTATGACAGCGGTCTGAATATAATATCGCAGATCTTTGAACGAAGGAACTTTATTAAGAACCCGAGCGTCAGCGTTCTGAAACTTATTATAACGGCAACAGGCAAGGATAGAATCTATCTTTATGAGAAATCAAAAAAGGATATTACGATCCTGATCTACGATCTTACCGGAAAAGTAATCCGGACGATAAAGGACCGCTCTCCCTCGATCGATATAAGCGCTGAAGAAATCAAAGAACTGACCGAAAAATATAAGAGCTACAATCTCGCGCCTGAAGTGATCGATGAAATTATATTCGGTGAAGGTAAGACGAAGAACACTGTCAGGTATATCTACGCAGACAAGAACGGAATACTGTGGGTTCTGAAAACATACAGGAACGAGGGTAAGGAAAATCCTGTCTATTCGATCTATAAGGACGGGATTTATATAAAAGACATTACGCTTCCGATACCGGCTGACCACAAGCTTTTCTTTGAGCAAGGAAGAATTTACGCTGTCACGGATCAGGAAATTATCGTATTCGATTACCCGGAGCTGCAAAATGATCAATAAAAGCAAGATAGCTTCAATAATATATTTTATCATCTTTATGACTGTTGTCTATTTTACTAAAAAAGAAGATATAATTGAGGTCGCTGCAGTCCTGATATTCCCTTTAGTGCTGATATGGATCGGAGAATGGATCGGAGACAACTTCGGCGGAACGATAATAGGCTTGATAGCGATCGGGAACGCTTCGTTCCTTGAAGGGAAAGCAATTCCGTACTTCGGATGGTTCATCCTGATATTTTATTCGATACTCTGGTTCTTTCTGCCTAATTTCACTGAAATATTTTAATCCCATCCCGGATTACTTTCAATTCATCATCGAATATCCTCACTTTATCCATAACCGATTGAACATAAACAGTCGATATATTACCTTCCGTTATCTTTTCTACAGAGTAAATCAAAATACGGAGAGTCGGAATGATCAGAAAATGTGATCGACGTTTACGATTATTAATTGAAATGTCCTAATTTAATCCTTGTCAAAAGGAACAAATTGAATTATATTGTCCTCTGAATAAGGATATAGGCGAGGTATACCATGGATAAAGAAACGGTTCAGAAAATTATTCTGGATTATCAGACAAAAGGTTTTGAAGATTTAACTCCGAGAGACCTTTCTATTGATTTTATACCTTATACGGCAGCGGGAATAACGGGAGTAAGAAGGTGCGGAAAGACTTTCAGAACTCATCAGCTTGCAATAGAATTATCATCGAAAGGTTTAAATGAAAATATCTGCAGGATCCAGTTTAACGATCACAGGCTGATAAATATACCTTCAGCAGAACTGCATCTGATAGACTCCGCATATTACGCCTTATTTCCCGAAAAGAGAAATTCTGAAGAAGTATATTTTATATTTGACGAGATACACAGGATCAAAGGGTGGGAAGACTATATTTTATATCTTATCGAATCAAAATTTCATAAAGTTGTAATAACAGGTTCTACAGCTTCCCTGCAGAGAGGAGAATTCGCTTCCGCTTTAAGAGGTAAATTATTCCCGTATGAGCTTTCTCCGTTTTCGTTCAGGGAATTTCTCAGGCATTACAGCATTAAGGAAAGTATTAGAACTACAAAAGAATGCGATCTGTTGTTGAATTATTTAAAAAAATACATTACTCAGGGAGGATTTCCCGGTTTGCTGGATATTCCCGGGATCAGACACTCCGAAATGTTACGGACTTACTGGGATACAATGATATTGAGAGATATTATAGAATCTCACCCTGAAGACAACATCAATGTCCCGCTTTTACGGTTTTTTGCTGATTCACTGGTCGCAAGATCCGCCTGCCCGATGACGGTAAGCAGACTTTCGGAGAACATACAGAAAGCCGGTCTTTCTTTCGGAAAGGATACTTTGTATAAATTTCTTGCATATCTGTCTGATGCCTACATGGTATTTCCCGTAGAGATATATTCTGTTTCTGAAAAAGTCCGGGCAAGGAATTATAAAAAGATATACTGTGCAGACTGGGCTCTGGCAAGAGCTGTTTCTTATGCCGAAAGTATTGATGACACCAGAGCTTTTGAAAATTTAGTCTATCTTGAACTGAAGCGCAGAGGATATTCAATAAATTATTATAAGACCAGAGAAGAGCATGAAGTGGATTTCGTTATCAGCAGAAACGGCAGGATCGAAGGATTGATACAGGCTTGCTACAGTGTCGATAAATCAGAAGTCAGGGATCGCGAGTTCAGAGCACTGGTTAAGTCGGCTCAATATTTAAATACCGATAATCTTTCAGTGATTACAGTTGATGACGAAAAGAATGAAGTAGTTGACGGTCTGAAAATTAATATTTATCCTGCATGGAAATGGCTTTTGGGTAAGTAGAAAATTCCGTCAGAAATACAATATTTTCAATTTTTATCCCATCTTTGATGGGATTTTTTATTCCCGGAAAATACCGCTTGACACGGCGTTTTTTATTTTGTAAATTGTGTATAGCGTCTATATACAGTCAGAACAGAATGAACGGAGACGAACATGAAAATAATAATAAAGAATTCCTCGCCCGACCCGATCTACAAGCAGATATCGGACCAGATAAGGGGCATGATCATCACAGGTGAACTCGCTGAGGGGGAAGCGCTCCCGTCTATCAGGAACCTTGCGAGAGACCTTCGTATCAGCGTTATTACTACAAAGAGGAGTTATGAAGATCTTGAACGCGAAGGTTTTCTTGAAACTGTGGGAGGGAAAGGTACTTTTATCGCTCCCCAGAACAGAGAATTTCTGAGAGAACAGAAACTCAAAGTAATCGAAAGTAAACTTACACAGGCCGTCGACGAGGCCAGAATGCTCGGATTGAAGAAAAGCGAGCTGAAAGAGATGATCGACGCGCTTTATGAGGAATAGGAGGAAAGTATGAGCAGAAGTATAGAAATCAACGGCGTCACGAAGAATTTCAGCGGATTTAAACTCGACAACATCAGTTTCGGGCTCGAGAAAGGATATATCATGGGGTTCATCGGACCGAACGGCGCGGGAAAGACGACCACTATCAGATTAATAATGAATTTATTGAAGAAAGATTCCGGCGACATAAAAATATTCGGTCTCGACAACGAAAAGGACGAGGTCGCGGTCAAGGACAGGATCGGCTTCGTATATGAGGAAAGCTATTTTTACGAGCATCTGACGGTAAAGAAAATGAAAGACATAATCGCTCCCTTCTACAGCAGGTGGGATGAAGATAAATTTGATGAGTACTGCGAAGTCTTCGGCCTCCTCCCGAATAAAAAGATAAGAGACCTCTCGAAAGGTACGAAAATGAAATTCTCGCTTGCTGTAGCCCTTTCTCACAACGCCGAACTCCTCATCCTCGACGAACCGACATCCGGGCTCGATCCCGTCTTCCGAGACAAACTCATGGACATCCTCCGCGAGGAGATCCAGGACGAGAACAGGTCCGTCCTTTTCTCGACGCACATCACTTCCGACCTTGAGAAGATCGCCGACTACATTACTTTCATCAACGACGGCCGCATCGTTTTCTCCGACCAGAAGGACATACTTCTTGAGAACTACAAGATAGTCAAGGGCGACACAAACATCCTGAACGAAGAGATCAGAAGCCACCTGCTCGGAATAAAAGAGAACCGCTTCGGTTTCGAAGCTCTCTGCAACGCGGAAAAACAGACCGCCTTCTCTCAGTTCGAGGTCGTCGTCGAAAAACCGACTCTCGAGCAGATGATGGTCTATATGCAGAACAAGTAAAAGCGCAGGAGGTGTAATATGCTTAAGCTGATAATGGCAGATATAAAAGTCCTTGAAAATCGGATATGGCAGATCCCGTTAGGTGTTACAGTATTTTCGACTTTACTTCTAATTTTAATTCCCTCAGAAAAAGATAAAATAATTTCATTTTTCGGATTTATTCCTCTCATCACCGGAGGTTTAGGTTTGCAGCTTATGAAGCAACTTGAGGATAATAAACTTCATTACCAGATTTCATCTTTACCGTGCACTAAACTGGAAATAGTAACACAGAAATTCGTGATGTTGTTTATTTTCCTTATCCTCAGTATTACATGTCAGTTATTTTTTTCTCTAATAGCAAAAAAGATGATGCCTGACATGATCATAAAATATTCAAATTCCGAAATTATAAATTTTAATATACTGGTGATGCTTAGAATAGCATTATTCACAATTCCTCTTTTTTTTAAATTCAGAAGATCTGTTAAAGCATTTGTATTGTTTTTCACATGGTTAACTTTAATGACGGTAATTCATGTTCCTATTACACTTGAGTTATTGTATGCAAGAAACAGTATTCCCGCTACTGTCTTTGATTATTTTTTCATGTTTGCTGCATGTGTTCTGTGCGCTGTCATTTTATTTTTCAAAGACAAGAAAGAATTGAAACCGGTATTTTATCTGCTTATACCAGTCGCAGTAATATTCCCGATAAGTTTAGCACTTCTACAGGAACTGTTAAACAGTCTGATACACAGGAGAATTCTGTATCAGTTCTTTGCACATACTATCGATGATCCAAAAAGACTGGAGTGGATATTCGGATATCAGTTACCATATTTATATGTACATCTAGTACCAACGCTAATTTTGTTTGCCATAGGCTATTATATCTGGATAAAAGGTGACAAAAAATGCCAAACCATTATTAAGAACGCTTCTCTTATACTATTATTGCCTGTAGTTTTCTTCGCTATGGAAAACTCAATAAGAATAGCCATATTGACTGTAATGATAATAAAAAGTGCAGATCACCCTAATCTAGAATTCCCGTTATTTTCAATTTCTCAGTACATTATCTTCATTCCTATGCTCATAGTTTCCATCCACTACTCGAAAAAGTTCCTCTCCGAAGGAGGTAAATAAAATGTTAAATCTAATTCTAGCTGATCTGAAAGTGCTCGGGCACAGGATCTGGGCTGTCCCGCTCGGAGTTTTCCTGTTCATATTCTCCTTTTCATTCATCCCTTACCTTGATCAAGTGTATAAATTCCAGAACTGGATATTCGCGATACTTATACCCGGACTGCTGACCTTTGAACTCTTCCGTGAAGAGCAGAAGAACAGAACGGATTCGATGCTCATGACGATGCCTGTCAGCAAAGAGAAGTATGTGTGGTCGAAGTATCTGATTATAATTTTTTTCAGTATTTTCGCAGTGTTGGCAGGAGCTTTATCGAATTATATCATATCCGTTATCAAAAACATCGACATTCCTAACACTGGTTTATTGTCATACGGATTCAATAATGTCAATTCAGCTGTATGGGCGCTAAAATTCATATTATTTATTATACCGATATACTATTTCACAAAGAAATTAAAACTGTCTCTTCTAATAGCATTGGTTATCCTCTACTTTTTTCTAGATGGTTATTTTAGTTTGTATTACAGGAT
>DAIMKZ010000068.1:0-11766 GCA_036721445.1 Candidatus Delongbacteria bacterium | reverse complement strand
AACGAGCATAAGAGAATGTAAATTAAGAAATATTTCCTTTTATGTCAACTTTTAATTCATTAATCTGATGTCAGAATATCAGGTTGAACCTTGCGTTGCCCCCGCCGAAAACATTAGTGTTGATTAGCTGTCCCGCGGAAATATAAAGGCTGCAGTTCGGCGAGAATCTGTACTCGAATCCGAGTTTGATCAGTTCCTTATCCCAGTAGTTCTCACCAAGCCTGATATAATAAAGGTTGTTCCTGTCATCCGATGCCGTATAGCATCCCATGTATGAGAGTTCGGCTGTGAATTTTGTGTGAATGCGGTATTTATATATAAGATAAGGTAAAAGAGCGGGATAATCTATAGTGTAGCTCCTTGCGTGACCGTTCACAAGTGCCTGTCCGTCAACAAGATCGAATTCATGTTCCGTACGGGCGTAACTTATGCCGGGTTCAACAGAGTTCTTCTCATTTAAAGCCCATATTCCGCCAAGTTTTATACTGAAGAGTTTAGCCGTAAAATCATATTCCGAAATATCAAGTTCATGATCAACCCAATCCCAATGTGCAGGAATAACATGCATAGTATCTGTGATTATAGTATCTACGGGAATAAAATCCCATGTAGCTATAGGTTTCAGTCTCTTCGCGTCATAGAAGCCGTCAAAATAATTTTCCTGATACAGTCTCACATTATCAGTAATGTCGTACTCGATCCTGGTGTACAGGTTCCTGATATGGTTTTTGTGCATCAGTTTGTCGGTGTAAGATCCGTCCGGCCAGGTTCTGTCGACGCCCGTTCCGTAATTTCCCGAAATGAAGAAATAAAGTTTGTTAAAAAGGAATCTGATGTCTGTCGAGAGGGTGATAGGGGTAGAATTATTCACTCCGTCACCGGTATTTTTCATATCGAACAGAAAGTCGTCGAAGCTCATTCCTAAATATGCGTAGACCGTCTGAAAACTAAAAAGTATCCCCGGCTTCAGGTCGATATCCGATTTCTCGCTCTCAAGGTCAGTCTCGAGCATGACGGTGAACCGGTCGCCGATCCTGTATCCTAATCCGGCTGAAGAAATGTTCTCAGTGTATGAAAGGTGCCTGCTCTCCATGTTTTTATAGCTGAACCTGAAAGTGAATTTCTCTCCGGCATCCTGATTTATTACCGCTTCCTCTCTGCTCATCAGAAGCCATGTAGTCTGGCTTCCGTGCGAAGTCTGAACGAATCCTCCGGAGTAAAGATTTCCTTCACGGGACCTTTTCCATTCGATCGACTGGTCGTAGTTCAGGAACGGGTAGAGAAAGAACTCCTCGTCAAAATACGGTACCGTAAAAGGATATGCGCAGATCGTCTCTAATATGCTGAGCGCGAGTATGACTGCCGCTTTTTTCATGCTCCAATAATATGGAATAATTTACAAACAATCAAGCTTTTAGTATAAAAAATGAATTGACATTAAGCATAAATAAGCTTATAATACGGTTCGAGTTGATATCTAAGTCAGAACGCAAAAGAGAAGTATACAGTAAAACTGTCACCTTAATCATCAGGGGGATTTTTTTTGGAACGCAGAAAGATCTGGCTTTCATCGCCGCATATAGGTAATGAAGAGCAGAAATTCGTTAAAGAGGCATTCGATTCCAACTGGATCGCTCCGCTCGGGCCGAACGTTGACGCTTTTGAGCGCGAGATGTGCGGATATCTGGGATCCGGATCTGCGGCCGCTCTCAGCTCTGGGACGGCGGCGATACATCTTGCCCTCATCATGACAGGCGTAAAAGCGGGTGACGAGGTCATCTGCCAGTCCTTCACTTTTTCGGGTTCGGCCAATCCGATAGCTTACCAGCAGGCGCAGCCTGTTTTTGTCGACAGCGAGGAAGAGAGCTGGAACATGAGCCCGCAACTGCTCGAGAAGGCGATAACCGACCGGAAAGATAAAACGGGAAAAACACCGAAAGCGGTCATCGCGGTCCACCTCTACGGGCAGAGCGCCAAGATAGATGAGATCGCCGATATATGCAGATATCATAAAACAGTGCTTGTCGAGGATGCCGCTGAGGCTCTCGGAGCGGAATATAAAGGGAAAAAGCTCGGCACTTTCGGGGACTTCGGAATTCTGTCATTCAACGGCAACAAGATACTCACCACATCCGGCGGCGGAATGATGGTATCCGACAACGAAGAATACTGCAGAGAGGCTAAATTCCTGTCCACGCAGGCGAGGGACGACGCTCCGCATTATGAGCACACCCATATCGGATACAATTACAGGATGAGCAACGTCCTAGCGGGGATCGGGCGCGGCCAGCTGAGAGTTCTGGACGAAAGGGTAAAAAGGAAAAGAGAGATATTCGGACTTTATCTTAACGGACTGGCGGACCTTGAGGGAGTGGTTTTCCAGCCCGAGCTTAAAGGAGCAAAGGGCAACAGATGGCTGACAGCGGCTGTTTTCAGCCCGGGAAAAAGGGAAGAGATAAGGCACGAGCTTTTGAAATACAACATAGAGTCGAGGCCTTTGTGGAAACCGATGCACCTTCAGCCGGTTTTCAAAAGCTGCGTGAATTATTCTGACGGGACTTCGGAAAGGATGTTCAGAGACGGACTGTGCCTGCCGTCGGATACAAAAATGACGGACGGAGAGATAGGGGAGATCATAAGCATAATCAGAGACAGACTGAAAACTTAGGAACGGATCTATGATCAGAACATTAAAATCCTCAAATAAAAGACTGCTTTCGGTCCTGGTAACTCTTCTTCTGACGATCTGCAGCTATTTTTCCGCGATTATCTTTCTCGATCTGGACACTCATCTCAATCACCTCATATTCATATTCTCCGTCAGAATGATACTGTCTTTCATAATTCTCAACGACGCAAAACTTTCATGGTCCGCGGCGACGGCCAGGTCATATCTAAAGAAAAACATAATCGGATTTATATCGTTCTTGTGGTCTCTTCCTGTATTTTTTCTGATATTCAAACATCCTCCGGTGATTTTCAGGATGCTTATATTAGAGCTCGTACTGTTTCTTTTCATGCAGAACCTTGCTATGTTCATCTACAGGTTCATGTATATGAACTCCAAACTGAAAAAATCAAGGACGGCCGTCATTTACGGGGCCGGAAAAGCGGGGCAGAAGATATTCGAGGAGCTTTCGGACTCCCCGTATAAGGTCGTATTCTTCATTGACGACGATGACAAGGCTGCTCAGAGAACTCTTGAGGGAATTCCCGTTGTGAGGAAGGACAAATATATTAAGACTGCTGAAAAAGGCGGTATAAAGAAGAACGATCTGCTGGTCATAGCAATGCCTTCGCTTTCAGACAAGAAACTGATCAAGCAGTTTTACAACGACTTAAGCCCGTACTTTCATCAGGTAAGGATATTACCGGCGTTAAAGGATATTCTTCAGGACCAGAGTTTCTTCACACAGTTAAGGGAGATCGACGTCAAAGACCTCCTTGCGCGTCACCCCAAGGATCTTAACGAAGCTCTAATCAAGGATTTTATCAGAGGGAAAAAAGTGCTGGTGACCGGCGGAGGAGGCAGTATCGGTTCGGAGATATGCAGGCAGGTATGCAGTTTCGGAGCGGAGCAGGTTATAATATTGGACCACAGCGAATACGACCTTTATCTGATTAACGAAGAACTTAACTGTCCTAAAGTCGTGCCGGTGCTTCAGTCGGTCAGGCATCTGGAGCATCTCGAGAAAACGTTCGGGAAATACCGCCCTGATATAGTTATTCACGCCGCGGCCTATAAACATGTTCCCATGGTCGAATACAATAAGATCGAGGGGATAACGAACAATATAATGGGAACTAAGAACTGTATTGACCTTTCAGTAAAATACAAAGTAGAAAAATTCGTTCTGATATCGACCGATAAGGCTGTGAGACCGACAAACGTGATGGGCGCGACAAAGAGGATATGCGAACTTTACGCACAGAACATGAACCATAACGGGACGGAGATATGTTCGGTTCGGTTCGGGAACGTGCTGGGTTCGTCAGGGTCCGTGATCCCCAAGTTCAAAAAACAGATCCAGGAGGGCGGACCGTTAACCATCACTCATCCTGACATAACAAGATATTTCATGCTCATACCCGAAGCGTGCCAGCTTGTGCTTCAGGCTGCGTCCATAGGACGGAGCGGCGAGATACTCATCCTCGATATGGGCGAACCTGTCAGGATACTCGATCTGGCGAAAAGCATGCTGAAGCTGGCCGGGCGCGAGGATATAGAGATCAAGTTCACAGGCTTAAGACCGGGTGAGAAGCTTTTCGAAGAGCTTCTTATATCCGAGACGGACAGAAAAACGAAATTCGAATCTATCACTATAGCTCAGGCGAGAAAATATGACATCGATACGCTTAACAGCCAGATAAACGACCTTCTTGTCTGCGAAGATAAAATATCAAAAATTAAAGAAATCGTACCTGAATTCAGCCATAATCCGAACACGGTCTAGCTACTGTATGATCCTTTCTATGGAAAGAATGCCGTTCAGTGAGAACAGTTTTTTCCTAAGCCTTATAAAATGACCCAGATTCTTTACCCTTCCGGTGAATGAGCCGGTCGCTATCGAGTTCTCAGATTTTATTTCGATGTAGCTCAGATTGATATTCAGAGAGTTAATTACTTTTATCATCTCGAAAAGAAGGTTGGGCCTGTCTTCCCCGGCGACCTTAAAACTGACCTCGAAGTCCTCGTCACGCCCGAAATCCCATACGGTGTTTACGAGCGCGGACGGGTCCACCGAACCTACGACCGAGCAGTTCGAGATATGTATCATCAGCTTTCCGTCCGGAAGCCTTTGTCCGACAATGGAATCTCCCGGAAGGGGATGACAGCACGGAGCATAGATTATTCCTCCGCTGTTACCGCTGCCGGCATCTGTCTGAGAAGAAGGTGATTTAACTTTGATCATTGAGACAAGTCTTGTCAGAAGGCTGTCTTTCTTGAGATTGCTTATTTTTCTCATGAACTGGTTGGGTCTTATGTCCCCGTTGCCTATCGCAAAATAAAAATCCTCCGGGGTCTGGAACCCGAACGACTTCAGGACGTGCTGGAGTGTTTTTTTCTCTATCTTGAGGTTGTATTTACTGAATTCTGTAGTGAATATCTCTCTTCCCAGTTTAACGGTCTTCTGATTTTCCTCTCTTTTCAGGTAATGCCTGATAGCCGTTCTCGCCCTGGGGCTTTTAGCGAATCTGAGCCAGTTGTATGACGGCGCGGATCTCGGTGAAGTAATGATCTCTATGATGTCGCCGTTCTCGAGCCGTGACGACAGAGGTATGACCTTTCCGCCTTTTTTAGCCGCAATGCACATGTTGCCGATGTTCTCATGTATCTTGTAGGCGAAGTCCACCGGTGTCGATCCTGCCGGAAGAGTCACGAGGTCTTTTTTCGGAGTGAAAACGAAGATCTCTCCGGATATAAGATTTATCTTCAGGTCCTCAAGTATGTCCTTGGGGTCTGAAGCCTCAAAACTTTCCTGAAGAATGTTCCTGAGCTTGGTTATATATTCGTCTATGGCATGAAGATCTTCGCTGTTCGAGGTTTTGTATCTCCAGTGCGCCGCAAGACCGAATTCCGCGATCTCGTGCATTTTTTCGGTCCTGATCTGTATCTCGATCACCCTGTTCTCGAAGACGACCTTTGTGTGCAGAGACTGATATCCGTTCTCCTTGGGTGCGGCGATGTAGTCGTTGAACATTCCCTGTACAGGCATGAAAAGCTGATGAACTATGCTTAATATATGGTAGCAGTCGCCGTCGTCCGGGATAACGATCCTTAGAGCTATTATATCCATTATTTCATTAAAATTCTTCTTTCTGCCGGCCAGTTTATTATAGATGGAATAAATATGTTTTATCCTGCCGCTCACGGATGCTTTTATTCCGTCTTCTTCAAGAGCTGAAATTATTACGGGCGTGATCTTCGCGATCGATGCCTCCATCGAGCCGTGGGTATCTTTGAGCTGTTTGGTTATTGCTTCGAAATTACCGGGGTCTATGACCGCGAACGATCGGTCCTCGAGCTCATTTTTTATTTTGTACATCCCCAGTCTGTATGCAAGAGGGGCGTAGATGTCTAAAGTCTCCCTTGCGATCTGTTTTTGTTTTTCAGGCTTCATGTACTTTATCGTGCGCATATTGTGGATCCTGTCGGCGAATTTGATTATTATCACCCTAAGATCTTTTATCATGCTGATTATGAGCTTTCTGTAATTTTCCGACTGTTTTTCTTCCAGAGTGTTGTAGTATATCTCGTTGATCTTTGTGACGCCGTTTACGATCTCCGATATGGTCTCGCCGAATTTTTCTTTTATTTCAAGTTCAGAAATATCCGTATCTTCCACCACGTCATGAAGAAGCGCCGCGGCTACGGTAATATCGTCGACCTTTAACTCCGACAGTATCTCGGCCACTTCTACGGGGTGTTCAATGTAGGGTTTGCCGCTTCGTCTGAAGACATTTTTATGTGCCTCGAAAGCGAACTGGTAAGCCCTTTTTATAAGTTCTCCGTTCACCTGCTGTCCGGTGGAGCGGAGTTTTTCTATAACGCTCTCTATCTGCGCCGCGTATCTCTCAGGCATTTATTTCTCCAGGGAAGAAAGGAGTTTAACGGCATGGGGTATCTCAGCTACGACATCGGACGGGAGTACGCTCGCTTCACCCATTTTTTCTGTGGCAAGCATTCCCGCTGCAGAGTGGACGAAAAGCGCAGTGACAGCGGCTTTTTCCGGGCTGATCTTCTGTCCCATAAGGCTTACGATTATACCTGCCAGAACATCGCCGGTTCCGCCTTTGGCCAGGCCGGGATTTTTGTTTACGTGTATCATGACCTTTCCGTCAGGGCAGGCTATCAGAGTAGGTGTCCCTTTCAGCACGATGAAGCATTTCCAGTCGATCGCCTTTTGTACAGTTATCTCCAGCCTGTTGAGCAGAAAAAGCTCCTTGCTGGTCTGGCACAGTCTTGCCATCTCTCCGTTGTGAGGGGTGATCACTATATTATTGCTGAAATCGGACAGCATGTCCGGTGTTTCGGCAAGCGTATTAAGCGCGTCCGCATCCAGGACCGTAGGTTTTCCGGCCTCGAATTTCTGTATAAGCCTTTTAATGACTTTTTTGGTTTCGGGATGAACGGAAAGACCCGGGCCGATCAGCACAGCGTCCGACCAGCGGTAGCCTTTGATCACGTCCTTTTCCGCGAGCATTGAAGTGAATCCGGGCTGGGCGTAACCGAGAGGTATCGTCATTATCTCGGGATGAACGGTGGAAACTGAGGCGGAGATGTTCATGGGTATACCCAGTTTAACCAGACCGCAGCCCGTTCTCAGCGCCGCCGTCGATGAAAGCACTGCAGCTCCCGGCATAGAAAGAGAGCCCGAGAAATTGAATATCTTTCCGAAATCCTTTTTTTCACAGGTAAGGCTCCTTTTCCTGTACACGCCGGCGGCATCGGAGGCTTCGAGAAGCATCCTTGTGTCCAGTATCTCATCGTCGAGTTCTTTAGGAAGACCTATGTCAGCTATGTCAATGGTTCCGGAATGCACGTAACCGTCATTAATGTAAAGCCCTATTTTGGGATAGCCCAGAGTAATTGTGTGATCCGCGAATACAGCTATATCTTCGGCATTACCTGTGGTTCCGTGAATGCATGAAGGAATGTCGACGGAATATACGCGGCAGTCTGAATCGTTCATTTTTTTTATAACTTCGTAGAAAAGACCTTCCGGATTCGAATTGAAACCGGTGCCGAATATCGCGTCGATAACTAAATCTGTGCCTGAAAGATCGAATTCGTCCGAAGTTGAGATAAAATTGATATTCTTTGTCTTCTTAGAAAGTTTTTTAAACTGCTCTTTTGAGTCTTCCGAAATGTCGTCTTTTCCCGCAAGTACAGTAACAGAAACATTCGCACCGTCGGATACAAGATAATAAGCCGCGGCGAGTCCGTCGCCCCCGTTGTTGCCTTTTCCGCATACTACGGCGATCTTTTTTCCCTCTAAGCTTTTCTCATATTCTTTCACAAATTCATAAACGCATTTTCCCGCGTTCTCCATAAGCGAAGAAGATGTTATGCCGTACTGCTCGGCAGCAAGTTTGTCGAGTTGTTTCATTATCTCGGCCGTAACTAGTTTTTTCATGGTCTTTATCCCTCAATATTTACATTAGAAATCAATAAACTGCCGTCGTCCTGTATACAAGAAAAAAAATTGCATTGATCTAACAGACTTTTTCCGAAAAAACATCGGACGGACAACACTGAATACAATATAAATACCGCATTGCGTTATGTCAAGCCGATAATTGAAAAAACTTCAGATGATCAGGCTTATAAGCTCAGCCAGGTCGCCGGCGTTTTCAGAAGAATAGATGCCGCTGAAACCGAGTTTTTTACTTTCGCTTATCCTTGATTCCGATCCCGAAACCGGTCTTATCTCACCGTTAAGTCCCACTTCCCCGAAGAAAACGCTCTTTGGAGGAACCGTGAAATTCCTGAAAGACGAGATAAGCGAAACTGCGACTGAAACGTCGGCTCCCGGATCTGTGAGCCTGGCGCCTCCCGTCACGTTAAGGAACACATCCTGACCTGCTATATTGAGTCCAATCTTTTTGTCTAGAACGGCTATGATCTTACTTAATCTTTTAATGTCGAATCCCACGCAGTTCCTCTGAGGATTACCGAAGCTTGGAGAGGTCACTAGCGCCTGTATCTCGATAAGAAGAGGGCGCGTACCCTCCAGAGTGGCCGCAATCGAAGCACCGGGTGCGGTGAGGGTCTTTTCGTTGAGGAAATAGCTTGAAGGATTGGTTACTTCAGTAAGGCCTTCCGGCCTCATTTCGAACAGGCCGATCTCGTTGGTGGAGCCGAACCTGTTCTTGACCGTCCTTAATATCCTGAAGCCGTGGAACCTGTCGCCCTCGAAATACAGAACGGCGTCTACCATGTGCTCGATCATTTTCGGCCCGGCTATAAAGCCCTCTTTTGTCACATGTCCGATAATGAAAAGGCAGAATCCGAGCTTCTTTGCCGCCGTTATTATCCTCGAAGCGGATGATCTAACCTGGCCGGGCGAGCCCGGAGACGAGTCGTCCGAAGGATCGCAGACTGTCTGTACGGAATCGATCACGACCACATCCGGCCTGTTTTTTTCGATCCAGTCGGTCACGGTCCTTATGTCATTTTCACAGAAAATGCACACATCCCCGGAGTCTGCGCCAATTCTGTCCGCGCGGCTTTTGATCTGGTTCGGCGATTCCTCACCCGAAACGTACAGTGTCTTTAATCCCCCGGACTGCATGTTCGAAATATATTTCAGCATGAGAGTGGATTTTCCAATTCCTGGATCGCCGCCGATAAGAACGGCCATGCCGCTTAAACACCCGCCGCCCAATACCCGGTCAAGCTCTGTTATTCCCGACAGGTATCTTTTGGATTCCTTTGTGCTTATATCCCTTAGACTTACAGGCTCGGCGGCGGGTCCTGAATAAACTGGCGAGCCGCCCTGTCTGGACTCGCGGAACTCCTTAAATGAGCCCCATGTTCCGCAGGCAGGGCATTTTCCGAGCCATTTCGGCGCGTCATACCCGCACTCAGAGCATAGAAAATTGGTTTTGCTGTTCTTTGCCATTAATATTCCCTTAAAGATTTATGAAAGATCACTGTATTTTCGGAGCGTAAGCTCAGCTATAAACACAGCCGCCAGCATTATAAAGTACCAGAAATTGTGAGTCAGACCGAAGGAAGTTTCTTTTGTGACCGTGTCGTATTTTCCTTTCTTTCTTTCCAAGACCTGCAGAGCGGAATCTGAAGGGATGATCCTTCCTTTCCTCGAAGCCGCGAAGCTTTTCAGGTAGAGCGTGTCTGAACCCGCTCTTGAAGTTTCCAGATCATTGGCAAGTATTCTGAACTTGATTTCCTTAGATAATGAATTATCTCCATCCCCAGCCGTTATTCTGGCTGTATAAACTCCCGGTTCAGGTATGTAGAGTTCCGCTCTCCACTCTCTGCCGTCGAAAATCAAATTCGTATTTAAAGAATTCTCGACAACGGTCACTTCCGCCGACCCGTCCTTCACAGGCCTCAGGTTCTCGTCAAGTAATTTTCCTGAAATAACGGTTCTCTCGCCTGAATAATACTCAGGCTTCGATGAGCTGATCCTTATTCTTTCTGAAGAGCTGTCCACCAAGATTCTGTCTATTATGTTAAGCATCAGGGACGCGAAATTATCATCCCTGTCGTTGAAAAGCAGTTTCCAGAAGGATCTGAAAGAAGCTATGATCGTTAAAGTTTCACCGCCGGCGTTCAAAAAAAGTACAGGCTGGTCAGGATCGCTTTTAACGTTCATGAGAGGCTCAAAATTCTTCTGATCAGGTATGAAGGCGCGGTCATACTCGATCCCCGGCATTTTAGCGGGGTTAATTCGGTAAGGGCCTCTGCTCAACAGAAATGCTCCGGGCTCAGGAAATTTTTCGGAAATTATTCCTTCTTTTTTCAGATACCTGAAATTTTTCAGCCCCGTTCTTGTGATCCTGTTCAACGCTTCCATGTCAGTTCTGCCGCCTGTAAAGAACAGCTTCGATCCGATCTTGCCTGCAAGCGCTTCGAAGCCGGAGGAACGGCCATTAACGGGAAGAGTAAAAGATATGAGGGCGGAATATTTACCGGCATCTTTGATCTTATCAATATCGTCTGAATAGTATAGGTCGAAACTGTATCCTGAAGATCTCAGAAGTTTTGTAAAGAACATCAGGTCGAGAGACGGAGTGTCGGAAACAATTAATAATACTGATGAGGATAAAAGCAGTCTCTGTACGGCGGTCTTCTTATTGTTGTATGCGTTCTTTTCACCTTTAAGCGGTGTGACCGAGAACACGATCTCGCGGAAGTCAGATCTCATTTCGGGAAGCTCGATCTTGAGGCTAACCAGCGTTCCCGGAGCCGGTATCTTTCCCGAAATTTTCTTTATCTGTCTGTCATTTTCAAAAGCAGTAAGTATAAAATCGTCTTTTAATTCCGGACCGTCGTATCCTATCATCACCGTAAAATCCTTTTCGGATCCCGGGGCGGGATTGTCGTTATGATCTATAAGTTTTATGAATATGTCAGGCTCGTTCTCGGTCGGACTGCCGTAAACAATGTCCACAGGGACCCCGGGTCTCAGAGAGAAATTATTCGCATCCGTGAAATTTCCGTCCGTAAACAGGATTAAGGATGCCGCGTTTTCTTTTGATATTGCTCTGTCTATCGCATATTCAGCGGTCTTTGACGAGACGGAAGAGAAGCTGTCCTTAAAATCAAGCATTTCCGGAGAGCTTAGAGTGTCTGTGGAAGATCCGAATTTATAGAAGATAAATGAGGGGTCACCGTAAAATCTCCTCGCAGCTGAAGCGAAAGCGGCAGTGTCGGCCTGACCGCCGAGTTTTACAGACGATGAATTGTCGAACAGAAGCAGATGTTTTCGGAGTATTTTTTCACTTTCCCTGAAAGTTATGCGCGGATCGAAAAGAATAAGTACCGTTCCCGATAAAAAAATATATTTCAGCCAGAAAAGCGCTTTCCCGGTTTTTCTTCCCGGGTCCTCGCTGTAAAGGTAATACTTTACCGCAAAGAATACTGCGGTAAAACAGACTGCCAGAACGATCAGGGGGTATTTCAGTTCAAAAGACATATATTAGGATTTAGTCTTCATCAAGGAAATCGAATCCTCTCGATATTTTTTTCTCTGCAGTTTTTTCGGGTTTTTTTTCATCCGATCCGAAATCGAGATC
>DAIMKZ010000067.1:0-11824 GCA_036721445.1 Candidatus Delongbacteria bacterium | reverse complement strand
TATTCCCTTTCATTTTACTTGTCTTCACTTTCTGGTATGTGGCTAAAGTCAGCCCACTCGGAAGCGAGTTCTTCCCTAAAATGGACGACAGGCAGATATCTGTTACTGTTGAATTCCCTTCCTATTATGATATAGAGAAAACAAAAGTCGTTTTCGAGCAGATCAGAGAAAAGATCGCCGGGTTCAAAGAAGTCGAGAATATCCTTGTCGAAATTGGTAAGCTGGGTACAAGACAGGGCGGATACCTGGGCAGCATTGACGCTAAACTGTACAAGGACAGATATCTGGAAAAATCCACGCAGACGATCATTACCGAAATATCCCGGGAGCTTCTTGAGTTTCCTGACGCCAATATAAAAGTGAAATCAAAAGACGCGTTCGGAGGACTGAGCAGCGGACAATCGCCTATCACGATCGAAATATACGGTGACGATCAGGAAAAACTGAGCGAACTGACTTACAGTATACTTGACATCGTAAAAAAGACGCCCGGCACGACCAACGTCGACAGCGACATAAGACCCGGGAAACCCGAGATCAGGATCGTACCGGATAAGAGAAAACTTACTGAATACGGTACTAACGTCGCAAGTATAGCTCAGGTAATAAGGCTTTCCGTTGAGGGTCTGACCGGATCCAAGCTGAAAGAAGAAGGCGTGGAGTACGATATCAGAGTAACGATGGACAATGCTGAGACGAACGATATCGATAAGATCGGTAACCTGACCGTTCTGACACCGAAAGGCAACGTCAAGATATCCGAGCTTGCAAAGATCGAATTCGGTTCGTCACCGTCAATGATAACAAGAAAAAATAAATCGAGACAGTACGTCATTTCAGCCGACTTAACAGGAGAAAAAACTACCGGAGAGATCAATCAGGCCGTTCTTGACGAAGTGGACAGGACGCTTACTCTCCCGCCCGGATTCAGCATCGGGACCGGCTTCATGGCGCAGATACAGAGCGACATGAGCCGCGAGTTCGGGAACGCCGCGCTGACAGCGATCATCCTGACCTTCCTTCTGATAGCCGGGATACTTGAATCGTGGAGACAGTCGGTGCTGATCATGATCTCACTTCCGCTGTCGCTTATCGGCGTGATCTGGTCGCTCAAGTTTACAGGTATCGCCATGAACCTTATGTCCATGATGGCCGGAGTGATGCTCATCGGTATAGTCGTGAACAACGCCATCCTTATACTTGATTATGCGAACCAGCTTAAACGGGAAGGTCAGTCGGTACTTAACGCCATCATCAACGCCTGCCCGGAAAAACTAAAAGCGGTTACTATGGCTACGCTTGCTTCAGTGTTCGGGATGCTTCCACTTGCTCTGGGACTTGGAGAAGGGGGTGAGATGAGGCGCGGTATGGGAGTAGTATCTATGTTCGGTCTTATCGTGTCGGCAATACTGACGATGTACGTGATCCCGGCGTTCTACGCGGCTTTCGTATCGGATAAACATTTCGAGAAAAAGAACCATTTTGAAACTTCAAAGCACAAAGGAGAAGCTGCAAATGAAAAATAGTATTTTTATGATTTTCTTACTGATGACCGGTATACTTCTGCGCGGAGAGGTTTATGATCTTAAGAAAGCGATCTCTACGGCTTTAGCCAATAACGAGACTGTGCAATCTGCTGAAAAAGAGCTCGAAAAATCAGAATATGTATACAATGAGGCATTCAGCGGCGCTCTTCCCAAAGTTGAAGCTAATCTGACATATCTGAGGAATCTTTATTCTTCTAAGATCACCAACATGGAGTATTATCTTTCCGCCATGTCGAACGGGATAGCGGGACTTAACAATACGATACTGGACTATCACCCGGACTCTGGGCTTCCTGAAATGACATTCACTGAAATGCCGGATGAAGATACGGAAGCAATGAGCGACAACACTATCAAGGCGGAATTAAGTCTGATACAGCCCATATGGCTCGGCGGCAAGGTCGGAACGGCGCTTGAGATCGCGGTTATATTTAAAGATCTCAATACAAAAGCTTACGAGCTTGAGAAAAATAAAGTCGTGACAGAGATAAAAAAGAACTTTTATCAGATCCTCGTTCTGAAGGAAACGCAGCGCGTTATGGACCTCGTCCGATCGGATGCTTATAAAAATCTGGAAAAGGTCGAGAAACTGTTTGCGGAAGGACTTGTCTCAGAATACGATATGATACAGGCGAGGGTCAGGGTCAAATCCGTTGAACCGAAGATCACTTCTGTGAACAACTATCTGGAACTTGCGAAAGAATATATGAGGATCAATATGGGTCTTCCGGGCGATGGGGATTTCGACGTTTCAGGCGAACTTACGGAGACCGCCTTTCCCGACACCGCAGACATTGACAGAAAAGCTCTTGAAAGCAGAGCGGAACTTCAGCTTCTGGAATGCCAGAGACAGCTTTACGAGAAGAACGTGACAATTGAGTTTTCCAACCATCTTCCGAACATACTCGGACTCGCGAACTACACTTTCCAGTCGCAGACGAATGATCTCGGTGATACTTTCGAAAAGAACTGCGGGGTCGGGACTTTCAACGTAGGAGTTACCGCCAACATTCCGATCTTCAACGGGTTCGGCACTAAAGCTAAAGTTGATCAGGCGAAAGTGGATGAAAAGAAAGCCGCTCTGAACGTCAAGAAAACGAGCCGTCTCATTAAACTTCAGGTAAGAGACGCACTGAGTAAGCTTAATCTTGCCCGAGAAGAGCTCGTACTCCGTGACAACGAAATATCCGAATACGAAAAAGCGCTTCAGATCACGCAGGTCAGATACGACAACGGGTTATGCACTCAGCTCGAACTTACAGGCGCGCAGACCTCGCTTGAAACGGCAAGGCTGAACAAGGTCACTACACTTCAGAACTACATCGGCGCGATGATCGATCTTGAGGCTGCGGTAGGGATTATATCAACGGATGAATTTAAAAATTAAATATAAGGTAGGATCATGAAAAAATTTCTTGCAACAGTTCTGCTTACGGCGGTTACAGTACTGTACCTGTCCGGATGCGCTAAGGAAGAAGCTCAGGCCAAACAGGATACTTCCGTGGAAGGTCTCCAGAAAGAAAAAGGCATTCCGGTGAGGATCTCGGAGATAAAGAAAGCCGAGCTTGTACAGTGGGACGAGTACAGCGGGACTCTTTCAGGCAACGAGGAGATTTCCGTCTTCGGACTTCTGGGCGATAATTTCGCGAAGGTCAATGTTTCGGTAGGTGACATCGTAAAAAAAGATGATGTTCTTGCGGAATTCTCAACGGACAATCCGGCGGCGAACTACAATCAGGCCAAGATCGGGTTCGAGACCGCGGAGAAAACTTACAACAGGATGAAGAACGTTTTCGAGTCCGGAGGGATATCAAGACAGCAGCTTGACGAAGTGGAAGCGCAGTACAAGATCGCTGAGGCAAACTTTAACGCGGTAAAACAGCTTATCAAGGTCATCTCTCCCGCTTCCGGTGTTGTCGTGGACGTCTTTTTCAATAAAGGCGACATGAACGATCCGAAAAAACCTTTCTGCAAGATCAATAAAACAGAAAAACTTAAGACTTCCATCTTTATTGAAGAGGAAAAGATCGCGGGTTACAAAAAGGGTCAGAAAGTCCGCGTGAAATGGGAAGGCATGAAAGATAAAGAGTTCAGCGGAGTTATCAGCAAACTTTCTATGTCGTCGAATCCGGCAATGAGAGGATTTTCAGCCGAGATACTTATAAACAACGAGAAAGACGAACTCATGCCCGGCGTCTTCGTCTATGTCTACACTCCGGTTTATTCTAAACCGGACGCGATAGCTATCCCCAGGGATTCGTTCTTCAAAGAAGCCGGAAAGGAATATGTTTATGTAGCGAAGGGTGAGATCGCGGAAAAGCGCGAAGTTAAGACCGGCAGGGATGTAGGCGCGGAGATCGAAGTCCTGAGCGGACTGAATCCTGGAGACAAACTCATTTCGGAAGGCCGCTCTCTTTTGGAGAACGGATCGAAGATAAACATCGTTGACTAGAGAAAAAGGGGCATTAGCCCCTTTTTCATTTCCTCATAACTGCCGCGCCGACGTTTATCCCGGCGTGCCTGGCGGCTATATCGATCCACATTATTTCATAATTCGAGACTCTGCAGCCTAGTTTTCCCAGTCTGGCGAGTTCAGCCTTATCCTCAGGCGGACCCTCACTGCCGTAAAGCACGGATTCAGCGTATGAGATATTTTTCCTTTCGAGCATCATTTTTATAGCGGAATTGAGCTCTTCAGAATAAGGGAAGGTCATGTCGGGAAAGCGGACTCCGATCGTGTCGTCGTTCGGTCCGATGAGGGGATTATCGCCTGTTGCGTTTACATGATCGGTTATAATAAATGCTTCCACTGTAACGGTCGGATCGAATACTTCACATTCATCGAGAATAAAAAGCTCATCAACATCTTCGTCCCTCAACATTGAGATCAGATCGCGGACTTTAGAAGGATCGATCTGTTCGATCTGAATATAGAGCACTTCCGGATCAGCCTCGATGATATTTTCCCATGCTTCGGAATAAAGTACAGCTCTCAATAGTCCTCCTATTTGTCGTCAGTAACGACTTTTTCCTTCTGGAACGCTTTTATGGATTCAAGCTGGTCTTTCAGATAGGTCTGGTATCTTCTAACGAATGAATTCTTGATCTTCTGGAGACTGTCGATGTCCTTTTTGAGGTCTTTCAGCTGTACGTATGAATCTTTGAGAACATCTTTTGCTTTCATCTTTGTATCGAGCTTTAGCTGATCGCAGTATTTGTTCGTTTCCTTCTTGATCCTCTCTATCTCCTGCTTAGCCTTCTGCTGCTCCTTTCCGAATTCTTCCTTTTCCTTAGCGAATTTATCGTAATCCGTGCCTATCTGATCAAGCTTTTTTTTAAGTTCCATATTCTCATTTATGAGTTTATCGGCTTCAGAACCGATCCATTCGAGATATACTTCAACTTCCGCTTTGTCATAACCTCTCATCGAACCCGAGAATTTCTTCGATATTATCTCTTTCTTTGTAAATTCCATTTCCCTTTACCTCTATTTAGAAACTTGTGATGATGCGTTCAAGGATTATCCTCACAGCGATCAAAGATCCGGCAGACACCCAGAAAGAATATTTCCTGTACCCGAAAGGCAGGATCGATCTTACTTTTCCAATGAGTGGTCCCGTTACCTCCTCTAAAAGCACAGTCAGACTGTAATTGCTTCTCCCGGTCAGATCGTTAAAGTATTTTACAATAAAAACTATGATGAAGAAAGTCGTAATTGAAGATAGAGTTGAAAGAAGAACATAATACAGAACATAAAGTGCGGCGCCCCACTCCCCTCCTGCGGCTGCGGTAATGAAAAGCGGAAGAGATTTAGCCATAAAATCAAAAACTATCAGAACGATGAGCGGCGACCAGTCTATCCTTGAGGCCGGCAGTCTTCTCCGGACAGGAGCCAGTATTTTTTCAGACAGGCTGAAAACAAAATCGTATATCGGACCGTAATTATAGCCGATAAATGAAAATATGATCCTTGCAATGATAACTATTGACAGAAAAGTAAAGAATATTCCGATCATATTGTTCTTGCCCCGAAGATGGCAGTTCCGATCCTGATAATATTAGCGCCTTCCTCGATCGCGACCTCGAAATCGTTGCTCATTCCCATAGAAAGATATTTAATTTCAATATTCCCGCCGTCATGCTTTTTCGCTACATCGAAAAGCTCTTTCATATGCCTGAACTCAGACCTTGAATCTTCCGGGTCTTCGTTAAATGTTCCGATCGACATAAGACCTGAAATCCTTATCCGGCTGAGCTGTTTAAGTTCCTTCAAAAAAAGATTGAGCTCACCGGGATTAATACCTGATTTACTGCTCTCTCCGCTTGAATTGATCTGTATAAGACATTCAAGACTTCTTCCGGCCTTTTCGCATTCTTCGTGAAGCTTACCTGCAAGCTTCACGCTGTCTAGGCAGTGAAAAAGATCCGCATTAAGGACTGCCTGTTTAGCCTTGTTCGTCTGAAGATGACCAATCATGTGCCAGCGGCTTTTTAACATTCCGTTAAGATAAAGATATGATCTTTTCCTGACAAGTTCCTGTATCTTGTTCTCACCGAAATCGAACTGACCCGCATTGATCGCGTCAAGATTGGACGAAACCGGGAAAGTCTTGCATACCGCGACCAGAGTAATATCCTTCCTCTGACGACCGGTCCTTTTGCAGACCTCCGTGATCTTTCTGTTAATGTATTCAAGATTACTTTTTATCATTTCCCGTTCCGTTTAACGCTTATTTTAAATATATACACAGATTTGTGTTAAGGCAAACATTTTCATTAATAATTTATTTTGCCGAATTGATAAAATTCCGTATATTCACACTATGAAGACAAATTTAAAAAATGTATCAAAAATATTTCCTGTAACGACCGGTAAAAAAACAGAGCTGCCGTTCTACACGGAAAAGCTTTCTGCAGGATTTCCTTCTCCCGCAAGCGATTACATGGAAAAAGCTCTGGATCTTAATGAATACCTGATAAAGAACCCTTCGGCAACTTTTTTTGTGGAGATCACCGGAGATTCGATGACAGGGGCAGGAATTCATTCGGGAGACATACTCATCGTTGACAGGTCTCTCGAAGCAAAACACAACAGGATAGTCGTCGCTGTTATTAACGGGGATTTTACCGTAAAAAGACTTTCGTGGCAGAAGGGAAAAATAAGGCTCATTCCTGAAAATCCCGCCTATGATCCGATAGATATAAAAGAAGGCACTGAATTCGATATCTGGGGCGTGGCGACCAGTGTTATACATAAACTTTAGAAACTTCGATTTTTTTGTAATAATTCATTGCTTGACTTTATGTAATGTGTAATTTACATTTAGGCCGTCCGGAATAATCCGGAAATTAAAATAAAACAAAGTTCTGAAGTCTTATCTCCTAAAGTACACTTACCATGGAGAAAGACCGATGGGTCGTTTTCGAAAGGGAACGGTCTCCCGTGCTTGGAAAGGAGCTTGAAATGTCTTCACGGAAAAAATATTGCATGACTATGCTTGCAGAAAGCACGGACGGACTTTTGTTTGGAAAAATTAATAACTGACAACTAAACAAAAGGAGTGACAAATGTTCAAAAAAATGATCAAAGTTCTGGGATTGTCCTTACTGGCGGTCTCGGTTTTTACAGCGTGTACTGATGACAGTGACCCCGTAATTCCTGAGGATGACCCTGTAAATGATCTGCCTTATGCCCGGATCGGAAGTTTTGCGAACGCGGGAGAATCTGTTCTTGACACGATAAATGTCACCTCAGACGAACAGATCTATATCTACTGGATAGAAGATGGAGTAAAATCAGATGCTGACATATCCTGCACTGTTTACAGAAAAGACGGAACAACTGTTTACCTTCAGGAAGACAATGATGATAAACCATTCGAAAATATAAACAACAGTACTCCAGTAAAACCCAAAAGTGTAATCGCACTTGACGATGAGATAATTGTGAAAATAGATGCAGTTACAGCAGGAGCTTACTCATTACTCGCAACTGACAGCAAACTTTTCTACTATGCTAAAGAAGGTGAATTTGCAGCTGCGACCGATTCTCTTGTTTACACTGTATCAGTAGATTCGGGAAAAACAGTATGGATTTACGAAACTGAATCTTCTCCCATGGTTTTACGGGCGTCTGTGACAAAAGCTGACGGATCTTTCTACGTTATGAATAACGGTAAAACTTTCGATTATAAAAAATTCGATAAAGCTGTTCTTGAAGAGGATCAGAGAAGGATAGTAACGGAAGAAAATGAAATTCATATCAAAATCAAGTATGACAGCGAACAGAGTACTGGTGATTTAGGTTCTTTCAAATTTTTTGTCCAGGATGTATCAACAGATGAATAGAGTTTCAAATATTTTTCTTGCCGCGCTTCTGCTGACTTTTTCACTTTTCGCACAGATGGACGAAGTGATCCTGCCTGAACTGAATGTTTCCGTCGAGCAGGAAAGCAGAGAAATGAGAAAACTTGCAGCGAGCAGAAAAATAGTCATAAACCAGAAAGATTTCGAGAATCTGGGGGACATCACGGCCGGAGATGTCATAAAAAGATATCCCGGCCTGTGGGTCCAGGGACCTGTCAGTTCGAACAGGAATGTTCTTCTCTGCGGACTGGACAAGGTCTTTCAGTCGGTGATGATAGACGGCAACAGGCCTGCCGGCGGCGAAGCCGACCGTGAATTCAAGCTCGACAGAATACCTCTTGATGCTGTTGATAAGATCGAGATCATCAATATTCCGACAGTAGATTACTGTTCCGATGCCGTTGCCGGTGTTGTGAACCTTGTTACGAAAAAAAGCGAGTTTGAGAAAAAACTGCTTTTCGATGTCTCCCCTTCCGCGAATTCAACTAATGATTATAAAGCCGGGAACGGTGAAATATACGCATCATTTAAGCAGAATGACCTCTTTTTCAGCGGAAGTTATAATACCGAGGCAAGGATCAACACCGAAGAGCTTTCAGATCCTGTATCAGGGATAAGCGGAGATGTCGAAGAGGACTGCGACATCAGGACGACGACCTTATCAGCAGGATCGGAATTCGGGATATCTGATGCTACTAAATTGAAATTTTACGGGCTTTACTCGAATTTCGACGAGGTAAGGGACGTTACCCAGGACGTCAAGATGAGAAGTCAGGGTGGACTGAACTACAGGGATATTATTACCGACCAGTCCATGCTCAGAAGATTAATGACGTTCGACACAGGTATTACACATGCGATCGGTGAATACAGCGACATCTCTTTCAGAACGCTCGTCAGCAGAAGCGACGACGAGAAGGACAAGCACGCGAACGAGGAGAAAAGCGACGGTTACGCTCTTACTGACGAAGTGGAGGATCAGCTTAATTATGAGTTCATGTTCAGCTCGGACTACAAAAACCTTGACACTAAGCTGCTCAGTTTTCCGAATACGGTCAAGACAGGACTGAAAGCGGATTATCTGCTCAGGGACTACGACAGGTTCGTGAGTACGGTCGAATATACTTCGGCTGACACGCTGAACTCAAACGAGGACGGTTCCTTCGAATACGGCGAGATCCAGTCCGGAGCGTACCTGATAGACGAAGTGTATGTTAAACCTGTGATCTATTCCATCGGTCTGAGGATCGAGCATTCATATTACGATTATCTTATAAACGCGACATCTGAAAAAGGCAACAACAGCTATTATTTCATAAATCCGTCGCTGCTTCTGAACTGGAGGCTGAGGGACGAATATATCGTCAAGGCGGGATTTTCCAGACAGATCGCAAGACCCGCGTTCGCTGCAGTAGTGCCGATCGACAAGATCAAGACGAAAAAGAACCAGATAGAGAGGGGAAATCCCGATCTGGAACCTGCGGACGCACTCACCTACAATCTCGGCGTGGAGTATTATCATAAGAAAGACTTCCTGTCGCTCTATGGATATTTCAAGGACGTCAACAATATCATCGAGATCGAGAATATAGGCACGGACGATGCGACAGGATATACCATCTACCAGTACGTAAACATCTCCACCGCGCTGGTGTTCGGCGCCGACTTCGAGTTCGCGTTCGATCTGGCAGAAATTGGTATGAAGGGATTTTCGGTCAACGGCAATTACTCATGGCTGGGATCGCAGATCGAGGACAGGAACACGGGGCTGATGAGAAGGATCAACGAACAGCCGATGAACATAATTAACGCTAATCTGAACTACAAGAACGGGCCTTTCAAGTTAACTGCGGGGGGCAATTTCTCCGACGAGAAGATAATCTGGTCGACCATTGTGGATGGTGTGCTTGTTGAAAGAACGGTAACGGACGCGTTCCTGCAGTTCGACGCATCGGTTAAATATTCCTTTTCGGAAGATGTTATGTTATATTTCAACGCGAACAACATCTTCGGCGAGGAAGTGAGAGTGACCCAGGGAAGCGTTACTGACGTTGAAGCGGTTGGAACGACATATACTTTAGGTGTAAAATACGGTATAAGAGGGAAGTAATTGAGAATACTTATCTCCATAGACGACACGGACGATATAGGTACTCCGGGAACGGGAGAGATACTCGAGGACCTGTGCGCCGAACTGGAAAAAGAATACGGGGGCGTCTTTTCGCGGGTGACGAGGCATCAGCTTTTAGTTCACGAGGATATACCATATACTTCACACAACAGCTCGATGTGCGCATGCGGAGAGATCGGGGATCAGATGCTCGACACTCTCGTTAAGTACTCGTCTGAGTACCTGGCGCGCTCATCCGCAAAGGGTTCCGATCCGGGTCTTTGCGTTGTAGATCTCGATACTCTGAGCACGAAGTCGGCTCAAGAACTGGTCGAATGGGGAATGAGCGCGAAAAAGACGGTGCTGACCAAGTCCGCCGCATACGAACGGGCGGTAAAAGTCGGCGCGCACCTTTCCGAGCACGGCGGAACAGGACAGGGTGTGATCGGAGCTTTAGCCGGGGCGGGACTCAGGCTCTCCGGAAGCGACGGAAGGCATAAAGGCAAGTTCGATGTCACGGGTGAAAGCGGCTGTCTGACGGTTGCCGATCTTCTGGCATCACCTCACGTAGACTCGGTCATGACCGAAGACGGGTTCAATCCCGCGCCGCAAGATAAGATCAGCGTCGAAGACAAGCTCAAAACCGTACTTATCGGACATAAAGCCGTACTTCTGATCAGAAACGACGGGAACGGAGGATGGGTCAACCTCTCAAGAAAAGAACTTAAATCGTACTGAAATGAAGAAAATTATTTACAATTGCGAAGAGGATATTATCAGGATTGCCGCAGAATGCGGGAACTTCGTTCAGGATGACGAGGACGAGATCGAGAGTGACGGGATATCGTGCGTGAACTGCGCATACAGGAGACGGGGGGTTGACGGGATATTCTGCATGAGAGAGCAAAAATGAGATCAGTACGCTTTCTGGCTAAGTATCTGCTCAATTCAAAGAAATTCATAATTCTCGGTATAGTATTTACGCTTTTCATGAGCATAACAGAAATATTTCCGGGTGTAATCTATAAGGTTATCGCCGACTCTTTATCCAACCTTACAATAAATGCCGACAGACTGAGTATCAAAGTGCCGGTAAAATTCATGGACATGAAGCTCGACCAGTATAAATTCTCAGTGAACGAGCCCGGCAAAATATTTCAGACTTTCGTTCTTATCTGTGCTCTTTTTCTTGTAATTTATATACTTGACGGGCTTTTCAGATATTTAAGGGACATCTATTTCAACTTCGCCATTCAGAAAGTGCTTAAGGAGATAAGGGACGTTATCTGCGGAAAGATACTCAGACTGCCTTACGCCGAATTTAAAAAGAACAGAACAGGCGATCTGATGTCAAGAGTCACCTACGATACGACGATCCTTCAGAATGTAATAGATATTTTTATTGAGCTTTCTCGATCTTCGATATCGCTTCTCATATTCTGCCCCGTGCTGTTTTACATTGACTGGAAAATATCTTTCTTCGCGGCGCTTTTCTTTCCGGTGTCGGTCTATATCATCAAATACTACTCAAAGAAGATGAAGAAACTCAGCAGGGGAATTTCGGACACGGCTGCGGATTATACTGAATTTCTGAAGGACAAAGCTGAGAAAAACTCAATGGTCAAACTGGCGGGATCTGAGGAAAGAGAACATGGAGATTTTAAAACAATTACACAGAGAAATTACGAACTGTCGGTAAGGAACATTAAGATCAAGTATTTTCTCAAGCCCTCGAACGAGATCATAGGTATTTTCGGTATCGCTGTTATAGCTGTATATTTCTGCTGGCTGCTTGTACATA
>DAIMKZ010000066.1:0-12117 GCA_036721445.1 Candidatus Delongbacteria bacterium | reverse complement strand
ATCTTGTGGGAAGCTGATGCGACCGTAAGCGCGCCAATGATCGAGCCTAAACCAAGTGCTGAAAGCAGATAACCGAATCCCTGAGCATCCGTATGAAGAACTGTCTTCGCGAGAACCGGCACTAGAACATTGAAGTTTATTGCAAAAAGAGAGACCACTGCAAGAACGATCAAAGGTCGGGACAAAATAATTTTCCCTCTTATATATCTCAGCCCTTCTTTTATCTCATGAATCACCGCTTTTCTCACCGCAGGCACATTTTCAAGAACTCTCGGTTTTATGTAGTAAACGCTGATCAGAACGGCCATATAGGAGATCGTATTGAACAGGAAGCAGAACCCGATGCCGAACTGTGAGATCAGCATTCCTCCGACGGCGGGACCGACGATCCTTGCGAGGTTGAAAGTTACAGAATTCAGAGCTATAGCACTGGTCAGGTGATGCTTGCCGACCAGCTCTATCATGAACGACTGCCTTGTCGGCATATCAAGAGTCCGGACGAATCCCATAAGCAGAGCAATAACAGCTATGTGCCAGAAAACGACCGTACCGGTCAGAACTAAAAAGGTCAGTATACCCGCGAGTATCATCGCTGTTGACTGGGTTAGCAGGATCAGCTTCTTCTTTGAGTGCCTGTCCAGATAAACTCCGGCAAATAACGAGAACAGCATTACGGGAGTGAACTCCAGAGCGCCGATAAGTCCGAGCAGAAATGGAGATTTCGTCAGCTCGTATACAAGCCATGCCTGTGCTGTTGTCTGCATCCATGTACCGGAAAGAGAAACACCCTGACCGTACCAGAATAGCCTGTAATCTTTATGTCTGAACGCGGGAAAATACTTTTTTACTGTATATGGAATTGCTCTTAATCTGAACGGCATACCGGCCTTTGTTTTACGTTGCCTAAAATATGCTTAAATATTCGAAAATGTCAATCTAAATATTTATAAATAATCACTGATCTTCTTCGATCCACTTCTTCCACTCATTCTGACCTTCAGTGCCTGCAGTAGCTTTCCTGCCGTTCCGTATGACAGGAAGTTTGAGCATTTCCTGATTCTCGAGAAGTTCTTCTGCGATGTTGAAGCTCAGATAGGCGTATTTCGATTTGTAAAGTTTAGATTCTTTATCGATCAGCTCCTCCGCCTTACCAAGAGCAGATATCACGCTTTCCAGCTCTCCCCTGCTCATCTTCTTCTCGTCGAGATCGACTAAATGGAATTTTATCCTCCGTTCCGAAAAAAATCTCTCAGCCTTTTTTGTAGCTGAACTCTTCTTTCTTCCGAATATTTGAATGTTCATGCTCATCCCCTCTATAAAAAGAAAGTCCCGCCTGAGCGGGACTCTTTTGAAATTTTAGAAAGTCGTTGTATCCGCGAAATTGAAGTCTTTTATAAGCATTGTAGGCACTTTGACATTCGGGGACATATTCTCTTCTACTCCAAGGAGCAGGATGTTCTTTGTGGCTTCGTGAATTACCTGATTGAACCTGAGGTTGTTCACTGAATGTTTTATCTCTCCGTTCTCGAAGTAGTAGATACCGTCCCTTGTAAGTCCGGTTATTTCGTTCTTTCTTGTGCTTACATTTCTTATGTACCAGAAATTATTGATTATAAGACCGTTCTTCACTTTCTTCATCATCTCTTCTTCAGTAGCTTTTCCGCCTCTGATTATTACATTGGAAATGAAATTCGGATCAGCTTTTATCTTGGCGGCGTATGACCTGTCGGTTACAAGCTCTTTTAATACCCCGTCTTTTATCCAGTCGATGTTCTTCGCGGCTACACCGTCACCGCTGAAAGGTCCTGCAGTAAGACCGGCTTCATCAAGCTTTGAAAGCAGAGAGAATTTTTTGCCGAACATATTCTTTCCGATCTGACCTGCCATTGCTGAAATACCGTAATCGGCAGTTTTTCTGTCGAAGAAATACAAAAGGAAACTGAAGAAATTAAGCACAGCCTGAGGTCTCAAGATCACATTGTACTGACCTGCTTCGATCTTCTTCGGTTTGGTCAGAGCGTCGAACTGGGAATTGATCAGTTTTATCTCGTCCTTGACCTTATAGTCCTTAATATCCTTTACGCTTCTGGATACTTTAGTTTCTTTTGTTTTATTATCCGCCATGGTCATTGAATTACCAAAATCAGAGGATGAATCAAAACCTTCGAAACCGTTCTTGGTTTTCATGTAGAAATCGGTGATCTTTTTTGTTACAAGACCCGAAATGAACGCTTTCTTCTTTTCGGCATTATCAACAACAGCTTTGATCACTGCTACCATATCCTTCATTCCTGCTTTTGCAGTATTTTCGCTGACATTATCTGCCTTAGGGATCTTCGTTTTCTTAGCGCTCGGCACATATTCGGGGTCAGGCTTGTTCAGCTTGGCAATATTCTGAGCTGTCTCGATCATATTCAAAAGATCTTCTTCCTTAAGAGAATTGATCCTCGCCATACCGGTCTTGTTCCCGTAGGCTACACTTAGCCTGACAGCATATTTAACGCCGGACATATTCTGAGTTATCATATTCTGTGCATATCTTGTCTGCTGCTCATCCGATCTGTAGATAAAAAACGAATAATCATCGGCAGTGCAGTTCTTTTCTATGAATTTTGCGGCTTTCTGAAATTCTTTCATCATTTTGAACCTCCGACCCTGATGTTTTTAAATCTGGCTGTTGAAGCGCCGTGAGTCATTCTCGCGGTCTGCATTGGCTGCCCTTTTCCGCAGTTGGTCACACCGAAATCCTGCCAGTATCTTTCGTCGCAGATAGCGTCACAGGAGTTCCAGAATTCCGGATTGTTAGACTTGTACAGAACATCTTTCAGAGGACGGACTTTCTTTCCGTTCTTAATTTCCCAGAACATATCTCCGCCGAACTGGAAATTTACCCTGTGCTGGTCGATCGAGAATGATCCTCTTCCTTCAATGTAAATTCCGTCTTCAGTATCCGAGATAAGTTCCTGAGGTGAAAGTTTTTTCTTGCCCGGTTCCAGGTAAAGGTTCGGTATCCTGTTTATCGGGAAATCAAAATAATTAGTCGCTCTGCAGCATCCTCTGCTCATTCCGTCGTCAAGGAAAGGTCTTGAATCTCTTGTTGAACCGTATTCATTCAGTATTCCATCCTTGATTATGTACCATTTCTGTCCGGGAACTCCGTCATCGTCATAACCCGCAGTAGCAAGCCCGAATGAAAGAGTATTGTCGCCTATAAAATTGACTATCTCTGAACCATAACGGTAATTCTTGAGTTTTTCAGGCGTTGCGAATGAAACTCCGGCCATATCTGCTTCCCATCCCAGCACCCTGTCGAGCTCTGTAGGATGTCCCACACTTTCGTGCATAGTAAGACCTAGGTGATTCGGGTTAAGGATCAGATCTCTTCTCCTTATCTCGCCCGGTTCGTCAGCTTCCAGTTTCATTATAGCTTCTTCAGCTATTATTGAAGCCTTTCCGACAAGATCCATCTTCAGAATATGCTCCCAGCCTGCGGCATATCCGCCGTCATCATGAGATCGGGACTGAGAATCATTTTCATTAACAGCTGTGGCTATTATCATCGGATAGACATAGTAAATGTTAGAGTGTATCCTTGAACCGAGAGTCGAAGCAAAGAACTTGTCGTCGTTGAAAAGATCGAGCATGAAGAAGGCTCTTTTGATCTTTGCGTAGTTGAGAAGTGTTTTGTTCACTTCGAGCATAAGATCTACCTTCTCTGATAGAGGAACTTTGAAAGGATCGATCTGAATTTTTGTAGAATAGGTATCTATGTAGCCTCTTTCAGGAGCAAGCCTGAGACCCTTACCTTTTCTTATCTTTGCAGAAAGCTCCGCAACCTTGACAGCCTCTTCGACCGTCTTTTTTACTTCGTCATTCGTAAAAATGTTGGAATGGGCGAAACCCCATGCCCCGTTCTTCATCACTCTTATGCCGTAGCCGTGTTCCGTATTCATGCTGGTGTTCTTCAGACTCAGATCGATCAGGTAGATCGTTTCTTTTCTCGTTTTCTGAATTCTGATATCAGCATATTCGGCACCAAGGCTCTGCGCGTGATCGAGAGCTACTTCAATATGGTCCATCTATACCTCCGGTAATGTTAATTCTTAATGTCTTAAATAATAAATAATGAAAGAGATTAAATCAAACGAAATCTGACGAATTGTCCAAAATCACCGATAAAATAAAAAAGCCCGGATAATCCGGGCTTTAAAATATGTATATTTTCGCTTACGAAAAGATAGCGCCGTTGATAAGGAAAGTTACCGCGAAAGCCACGATAGCGTACAGCTCCGGGAATACCGCGAGCACAAGAGTCTTACCGAACACATCGTGTCCTTGTCCTATACCCGCAACACCGTTTGCTGCGATCCCGCCCTGCTGAACTGCAGATACGAGAGCAACTGCTCCAAGCGCGAGTCCCGCACCGAAAACACCCATTCCCTGAAGAAGAGTGATGTCCGCTGTGACATTAGAATACATGATGAAGAATCCGCCGAATCCGTAGAGACCCTGAGTACCCGCAAGAGCGGAAAGGACCATACAGTTACCGAAAGCGTCTTCTCTTTTCTTGATCGTTCCGATCGTTGCGTTGCCGGCTACGGAAACACCGATCGCGCTTCCGATACCTGAAAGACCGACCATCAGCCCGAGGCCGATGTAAGCCATGATAAGCGGCAGCGTCATTACCGTTTCAACTGCTTTTACTGCTTCTTCCATTTTTTTCTCCTGAGATTTATTTTATTTATTCTCTAAATTTATAATTATATGCTTTTCTTGAACGGCTTGTACTCTTTACCGCCTCCTGTCCATCCGGAATTCTTGTAGAACTCGACGAAAGTGAGACGCATAGGATGAACAAGTGAACCGAGACCGGACAGAAGAATGTTCCCTGTATGTCCGACGATCAGGAATATAATGAATATGACCCATCCTACATACGGTATATTCAGAAACTCGGCGGCAATATTATTTATCACAAGTCCCAGAATAGCACCTGATACTCCGAGAGCAAACAGCCTGATATAGCTCAATACATCCCCGAACAGCCCGGTTATATCATACAATTGCCACATACCTTTCAATATTCGTATGATCAGGTTGGCTTTCGGATCATTGAACAGAAGTATCAGTGCAACTCCCACCAGCGCAGTCTTGCCGGCAATACCGGATATCGTATCAAGGTAAGTAAGTTTAGCGATCGCTTCAGGGTCCATCTTCAAATATCCAAGTATAGCTTTCGAACTCATAGCTACGAAACTCAGCACCATGATCATCCATCCGATGGTCGAAAGCGCGTATATAAAGCTTCCGCCTTTCTTTATCAAGTTGGCCGCCTTAATGCACATACCGAAAAGTATCTGAACAACACCTAGTCCAAGTGCCAGCCAGAACATCGAGTTACTGTCAAGGAACATGTCTTTAAAACTAAGGTCGGTCTCGATCAGGTTAATTCCGAAGAATGTTCCGCCTACAATACCCATAAGTATCGTCATTGATCCGAGAAGCTGAACAAGCGTAAGCATCGGTTTCCATTCTTTAGCCAGCTTGAACTTTAGCACTGTTCCGACTGTAACGAGCACGATCCCGTATCCGGCGTCACCCAGACAGAAACCGAAGAACAGCATGAAGAATGGTGCGAAAAATACGGTCAGATCGATCTCGTTGTATGCAGGAAGTGAGAAAAGTCTTCCTATAGGCTCGAACATTTTAGCGAAATATCCGTTATGCATAAGTATCGGAACCTGCGCGATTTCCTCCTCGACCGGCTCTCTTTCAAGATAAACGATTTTCTTCGACTCAAAATAATCTTTAGCCTTTTTCTCTGAAGTCAGCGGGATCCAGCCCTCGAGAATCATAAGCTTGTAGTCCGCAGCCGGAGAAGCCTCGTCATATACCTGCATATACTGCTTCTCGTTTTCAGTGTCTATCCTCAGATACTCAAGTGTAGCTATATTATCATGCGCGAATTTTGCAAGGTAATCGTTGTCTTTAACGATCCTGGCTTTATATTCATTTATTTCAGCCTTTATATCGGATATCGATCTTTCGAACATTCTTACTTCATCGGCTTTAATGTCGATCTCTTCCCCGGTTCGGAAAAATACAGCAAAATTGAGACTGCCGCCCAGATGAGATATTCTCTCAACGGCATACTTCTCATTCCACTCTTCTTTAAACGCTTTAGGATTGATCGTGAAAAGTTTTATCTCAATTCCTTGAGACTGCAGTTTCTTTACGGTCTCAACCGAAAAATCACCCCACGGAAGCTGATTGCTCAGCTCTTTGTTCAGCTGGTGCAGCTTCTGGTGGTTCTGATCTATGTCGAGATAAAGTTTCTCTACTTCCGTAACGATCTTTTCGGCATCTGCTTCTTTGTTTATTTCTTTTGAATAGTTACCGTCATTTACTTTTGTTTTAAGATGCTTTATAGCGGAATCGATACGCTTAATGAGGTTTATCTTCAGTCTCACCGACTCTGCAGACACATCTTTTTTCTCGACGATGTGAACCATTCCCATATCCTGAATATCCTCGAGGAACTGTTCGTACTCCTTGTGATATATCAGGAATGTATATTTTTTCATTTTTACTATCATGAAGCCTCCTCCATCATCTGGCGGGTTTTCACGATCTTCTGCGAGGATTTGGACAGGTTCTCCTCATCCTCCATGAATCTCTTAATCTTCAGCAGCGCCTCCTGGAATCCCGGTATCTGGACTTTTTCATAAAGATTCACTTTCTGCGTGGTCTTTCTTCTCGCTTTTTCCAATAGATGCATCTTGATCTGGAAAATTTCCTTTGCGATCGCAATGTCAACTATATTCTTCAGAATAGTGATGCCGTCATAGTACCAGACAGGAGCCTCGAACAGGCTGAACTCCTTAACGCTGAATTTTGTCTCAATCAGAACGGGTGTTTTTACTCCGGCGATCTTCTTTACTTCCAGATTCACTCCGTCTACGCTCAAAAGTCCCGGTTCGAATTCGTTCCAGAGGCTTCTCATCCCGTCATATTTCAGTATTTCGGCCTTAAGTTCGTCGTCAAGCGCATGGACTTTATCTTTAGCTTTTTTGACCTCCATCCTGAGCGCGGATTCCTTGTTCTTGATCGTCGGAAGCGCCCTGACCCTGATCTTAAGCTGCTTGTTGAGGCTCTGCATCGAAGTTTTATTGTATTGAAATTTTATAGCCATTTATTTCCGACTCTTTTATTTTTTTAGTCTAGTTCTTCGGCCAGTATTTTTCTACGAGCTCATCCTTGATACCGAGCTCGGTTTTGTTGAAGTGCTCTGCGAAGAGCCTCCAGCCCGTATCGAGCATACTGTCGATGTCAATGTTAATGTCGATAGCCAAAAGTTCTCTCGAGTAATCCTTTGCGAACTTGAGCGTTCTTTCGTCATAATCATTCAGATCGAATCCGTTCTCTAGCTTGGTCTTTGCGTTCGCGGCGTCTGCGAAAAGTCTGATCGCGGCGTTCATTACCTGAGGGTGGTCCTTTCTTGTCTGCTTTCCGATCACAAGCTGTTTCAGCCTTGAAAGCGACCTGAACGGGTCTACAATGACCTTTCCTATGTCTGTATCCCTTCTGAGGAAGAGCTGACCTTCAGTGATATAACCTGTGTTGTCAGGTATAGCGTGAGTAATGTCTCCGCCTGAAAGCGTAGTGACCGCTATAATTGTGATCGAACCGCCTTCAGGGAACTGAACGGCTTTCTCGTATATTTTAGCAAGGTCTGAATAAAGCGATCCGGGCATACTGTCCTTGGACGGTATCTGGTCCATACGGTTCGATACGATACTTAAAGCATCGGCGTACAGCGTCATGTCGGTCAGAAGGACGAGCACTTTCTCGTGCTTCTCATGAGCGAAATACTCCGCGGTGGTCAGCGCCATGTCGGGAACGAGCAGCCTTTCGACCGGCGGATTCTCCGTCGTATTGATAAAGCTTATGATCCTGTCGAGCGCTCCGGCGTTGTCGAAAATGTTCTTGAAGAACAGATAGTCATCGTTGGATAGTCCCATACCGCCGAGAATGATCTTGTCGGCTTTCGCTCTGAGCGCCACCATGGCCATAACCTGGTTAAAAGGCTGGTCAGGGTCTGCGAAGAACGGGATCTTCTGTCCGGTTACGAGCGTGTTGTTCAGGTCGATACCTGCTATACCTGTCGGGATAAGCTCCGACGGCTGCTTCCTTCTTACAGGGTTCACTGACGGCCCGCCGATCTCGACTTCCTTGCCGTCCACTGCCGGTCCTCCGTCTATAGGGTCTCCGTAAGCGTTGAAAAATCTTCCGGCGAGCTCGTCGGACACCTTGATCGTCGGAGCTTTGCCTAGGAACACTACCTCTGCGTTCGTCGGGATACCTTCGGTACCTGAGAATATCTGGAGAGTTACACTGTCTCCCTGGATCTTCACGACCTGAGCAAGTCTGCCGTTCACCAGAGCTATTTCCTCATATCCCACTCCCTGCGCATTCAGAGAACAGGTAGCCTTGGTTATCTGTGTGATCTTGGTATATATTTTCTGAAAAGCTGAAGTTTCCATCTAAACCGCCTTTCTTTCATTTATTTTTTCATTTATCTGGTTCAGATAGCCGTTGAATTTCTCCGACTTGAACTCTGCATAATTCATCTGCTTGAAAAGATTGATTATCGATTTGAAGAACGGGTTGACTTCCTCGAATGACCTGAACTCGAATTTAGTTCGGTATATATCGAGTACCTGACCCATCATGAATTTCTGTCTTTCGAAAGGTGTCGATTTGTCAATACTGTCAAACGCGTCCTGCTGAAGGATCACGAAATCGATAACTTCCGCTTTCCAGTACCTTTCGTGATAGTCGATCGGAACACCGTCGTCACCAAGAATATTGATCTGCTCGGAAGCCTCTTTACCTCTGAGAAGAATGTCTTTGGCCAAAGTAACATCGTCGACCCATGTCTCGGAGATGTTCTTCTTCAGATATTCCTGGATCTCGGGATATTCGAGGTATTTTGAGTACGAATCTATCGGGTCGATAGCCGGATATCGTTTACTGTCCGCCCTGTCCTGATTCAGCGCGTAAAAACATCTTGCCGCTTTCTTTGTCGATTCAGTAACAGGTTCTTTCAGGTTACCGCCGGCCGGTGATACCGTACCGAGGAAAGTAATAGATCCCGATTCTGGTGCTTTACCGTCAGGTTTCAACTGATTCAGGTAAACAAATCCCGCTCTCGAATAGAAGTTCGAGATTATTGCGGGAAGGTCCATCGGGAAGGCGTCCGGTCCCGGAAGCTCCTCCATCCTGTTGGACATCTCTCTTAAAGCCTGAGCCCATCTTGAAGTAGAGTCGGCGAGAAGAAGGACTTTAAGTCCCATCGCCCTGTAGTATTCGGCAATTGTCATACCGGTGTAAACCGATGCTTCCCTTGCGGCTACGGGCATGTTAGATGTGTTACATATGATGGTGGTCCTCTCCATCAGCTTCCTTCCTGTCCTTGGGTCGTCAAGTTCGGGGAACTCGGTGAATATCTCCACGACCTCGTTCGCCCTCTCCCCGCAGGCCGTCACGATGATCATGTCGGCTTCCGCCTGCTGTGACACCGCATGCTGTAGAACTGTCTTTCCGCATCCGAATGGTCCCGGAATGAATCCTGTTCCGCCTTCAGCCAGAGGATTAAGCGTGTCCATTGTCCTTACGCCTGTCTCCATTATCTTGAACGGTCTGGGTTTTTCTTTATATGCTTTGATCGGCATCTTAACAGGCCATTTCTGCATCATCGTAACTTCGGCATCCCTGCCTTTCTCATCGGTAACGACCGCAACGACGTCTTTCGTTTTGTACCTGCCTTTAGCTTTCACGCTTTTGACAGTATAATTCCCCGTGAATTTGAAGGGAACCATTATCTTATGAGGCATCCAGCCTTCAATGACTTCACCGAGCCAGCTTCCGGCTTCCACTTTGTCACCGGCTTTAGCCATTGGTGTGAATTCCCATTCTGCTTCGGGATTCAGGGATTCTGTATACTCTCCCCTTTTCAGGAAAACGCCTTCCATCTTGTCAAGGTCGTTCTGAAGCCCGTCGTAATTTCTTGAGAGGATGCCGGGGCCAAGTGTAACCTCGAGCATGTGTCCCATGAATTTTACGTCCGCACCGATCTTCAGCCCCCTGGTGCTTTCGAACACCTGAGTATATGCTTTGATCCCCATAACCTTGATCACCTCGGCCATTAGATCGACGCCTTTGAGGTTGATGAAGCAGATCTCGTTCTGGGAAACCGGTCCGTCGGCCTCAACGATCACAAGATTGGCAATGATCCCTGTTACTTTTCCTTTTGTAGCCATCTTCTACCCTTTTATTAAAATTATTTTTTCTGAAATTCTTCAGGCATATCGTAATCGTTCTGAAGCTCTCCGATAAACCTCGTGAACAGCTCTTTACCTGTATCAGGGTCAAGGCTGATCCATCTCTCTATCATTTTCAGCTTTATATAATAAGCGATCAGTTTGTCGACAGTGAAATATTCGAAAAAAGTCTTTTCGTCAAGCCATTCCCATTTAAAAATATCGAGCGCTTTTTCCCTTTTAATAAGGTCTTCTGTTTCGAATATGGAAATTAGATTCTCGATATAGTCAAGGTCACCCGAAAGACCGAAATCTCTTGAATTACTTTTTAAAAGAGCGTCTGCGGTCTCGTTAGCCTGTATTATTTCTCTTTCCAGATTTAAACCGTGCTTTCTCGCGTTAAGAGCGGCAAAAATATTCCTCGAATTCAGCTCAAGTTCAAACCATTTCCTTACGATTCCGTTAACAGAATCAAGTAGATATGTGTAATAAAGTACCGTAAGTCTTTTTCTGTCTACTTCCTGGTCGAACTCTTCAGAATTATATTCCTCGACATACTCCTTTAAATAGCAGCAGGCTTTTCCCGGTTCCTCCAGCAGCTCTTCGATCTCATCCTCCGTATAAACTCCGCCCGGGATATATTTATGCTCATGGCCTACGAGCGACATGTAGATATTCTCGTTATCTGCTTTAAGTTTGAAGAGCTCAAAGAACCTGTAGTCCTTTTCCGAAAGGAATTCCTTAAGATCGGCAAGCAGATCTTCAGATCCGTACGACAGTTTTGAATCCTCCAGGCTGATATTCGGCAGCCCCGCTACAAGGCAGTAGTACTTTCGGGACATTTATTTTCCTCCGAACAGAAACTCTATTGTTTTAGGCTTCATGTATTTTTTGAAAAAATTCTCAAAATCAGGATCTGTGAAACTGAGCTTGTAGCTTCCGTCAGCCGGTCCGATCTTAAATCCGGATCCCATATCCTGACCGAAGTCTATTACAAGTCCGCCGTCCAGAAGTTTTTTTGCGTTGGCTTTAAGATAATTTCCAAGCTCTTCCTTTTCTTTTTCAGGCAGAGTAACCGACAGATCCATCCCTTTAGACTGGTCCTCAAAGAAATTTTTGATCGAGATCTCGATTATCTTTTTCATGAATTCTTTTTCCGAGACTGCTGAAGATACGGAATCTTTTGCGATCTTTGAAGTGATGATCTCGGATATTTTCTGCTTAACAGCGCTGATGGCCTGATTTGAGGCCAGCTTCATCTCCGATTGTCCGTTCCTGATGATCTCATCGGCCTTTTTCTTTGCTTCGGAAGTTATCTTTTCTGCTTCCGCATTGGCTTTAGCTATGATCCCGTCAGAATTTTTTTTCGCCTCTGCGATCAGTCTGTCAGCTTCTTCTTTGGCTTTTGTTACACCTTCGGAATAGATCTTTTCCGTCAGTTCCTGGAGTTTCTTTTCCATTTATCCGTCTCCGGTTTATAATTAATAATTATACAGCGCTATTTCAAAGGTGCTAAATAAAATTTATATGATGACAAATGTCAAGATATTTTTTTATTCCGAAATCGGGTAATTAAAATAAGGCGAAAAAAGGTCTCTGAGACTCGAAAGCGAAGCATCTATGTGCATCGGGACAGTCTTTGCGTAAATGTCAAGTGTAACGATGGCGTTGATAGCGGAATCAGTTTTTGACGCGTCTCTTAATCTGTCCGCCATAGCCGAATTTACGGTTGCGGCATTAGTATAGATCGTGTTAAGTCCGGTAAGATCGATCTCGTGCTTCTTTCCTTCTTTTG
>DAIMKZ010000065.1:0-12203 GCA_036721445.1 Candidatus Delongbacteria bacterium | reverse complement strand
TCCGACAAAATCCTCAAAATTTTCCGGAGTGATTATCTGGGTTTTTCTGACTTTATATTCTTTCATGAAAATTTCAGGAATTTTCTTTTTTTTATGCGCATTCCATTTGAACTCATATGCTGAAAATTCACCGTCCGATTCTTCAATATAGTCTATTTCCTGCTGATCGTAAGTTCTCCAGAAATACTGACTCACCCATAATTCGCTGTAATTGAGATATTTGATTCTTTCACTTATCAAAAAATTCTCCCACAATTTTCCTCTGTCTTCTCTAAGATCAATCTCGGAAAAATTGTTGATCAGCGCATTCCTGATACCGTTATCAAAAAAATATATCTTTCTGCTCCTGCTAAGCTCTTTTCTCAGGTTCCTGCTGAAAGCTCCGAGCCTGAAAACAACAAAAGCCTGCTCAAGCAGCTGTATATAGCTTTCAACTGTTTGTTTATCCAGACCTGTAATTGTGCCGAGTTCAGAATAAGACACTTCATTTCCCACCTGAAACGCTATCGCCTGAAGGAGTTTTAGTATCCTCTCAGACTTCTTTAGTTTACCCCATTTAAGAACATCTTTATACAAATAACTGTTCAGAAGCTCCTTCAATACTTTCTTTTCCTTTCCCGGCGAAGTAACGGTCTCCGGATAATATCCGTAAACAAGCCTGTGCTTAAGCATTCCGGCTTCTTTTAACAGTCCGTGATGATCTGACATTTCCTTATAGCTGACAGGATACAGATTGAACTCTCTTTTCCTGCCTGTTAGAGGCTCGTTCAGTTTATCCGCAAGTTCGAAAGATGAAGAACCCGATACGATCAGCTGAACATCTTTTATCAGATCTGTCACAAGCTTCAGTTTTTGACCTACTTCTTCTATATTTTGAGCTTCATCAATCAGCAATACCTTATTATCTCCGATAATAGCTTTAAGCCTGTCGGATGATATGTTTTGGAAAGCGGCTTTTATCTGAGGTTCATCTCCGTCCAGCCATAGAACATCTTTCCTTCCGGAAAACATTTTTTCAAGAACGGTTGTTTTGCCGACCTGCCTGGCACCTAGAATGATGACCGCTTTTCCTTTTCCCGTATGATTATTGATAAGGTCTTCGATCTGCCGTTTTATCATAGAATCGCCTTTTTTATGCTGAATATAAAGTAATCAAAGCAATAAGTCAAGTTATTTTCTCGTATTTTAGCTAAATTCGGCGATTGCATTCTCCATTTTTAGCTAAATTCGGCGATTACATTCCCCAGATTCATGTCAATTACCGGCTTAGAGTAAATTTATTCTAGAACCTCTTGACTTTCCCGTGGCAGTAGGGAGTGGTCCCTTTTTCTTCATAGTAATCCTGATGGTATTCCTCCGCCTTGTAGAATTCGGAAGTCCTGATGACCTTTGTGACTGTCTCGAACCCTTTTGATTCAAGTATGCCTATAAGCTTTTCAGTTACGGCTTTCTCTTCATCGTTATTGTAGAATACGACCGATTCATACTGAGAACCTATATCGGGTCCCTGACCTCCTTCCTGCGTGGGATCGTGGATCTCGAAAAATTCTTTAGCTATAGTTTCAAAATTCACTTTTCTGTTATCGTAAAGCACTTCGACAGCCTCATAGTGACCGGTAGTGCCCGTGCAGACCTGTTTGTATGTGGGATTTTTAACGTGACCGCCCATGTAGCCCGAAGTGACTTCAAGCACCCCGTCGAGCTTCTGCATATAGTACTCCACACCCCAGAAGCAGCCTCCCGCGAAGTACGCTTTCCTTATATTTCCGGCAGGTATGAAATCCAGCGAGACCGAGTTGACGCAGTGGCGGATATTCTTTACGGTCAGACCCTCGCCTTCAAATACATGACCGAGGTGTCCGCCGCACTTGGCGCAGATTATCTCCGTCCGCATCCCGTCTGCATCTTCTCTCCTGGCTACAGCTCTTGTCACCTCGTCATCGAAAGCCGGCCATCCGCATCCCGAATCGAATTTATCAGCCGATCTGTAAAGTACCGCACCGCACTGCCTGCATGTATAAAGCCCTTTCTCAGAGAATTTATTGAATTTACCAGTGCCGGGAGCTTCAGTCCCCTTGTGAATTATAACTCTCTCCTCTTCGGGAGTAAGCTTGTTGTATTCGTTTGCCATATCTTTTATCTCCTTTTTTCCGCTGTAAAGTATAATCAGGACTGCCATACCGGCTATTATCGGAGCTATGTATTTCATTTGAGCCTCCGTTCGATTACAGGTAATATATATTTCAAAGACTCAAAGTAATATGATATAGATTATTATATAAAAAAAGCGGGTTTAAGTCCCGCTTTAATTATACTCATGGTATTACTACCTTCCCATATACTCGCCGGTTCTCGTGTCGATCTTTACTACATCGCCGATATGGCAGAATATAGGCACGTTGGTGATAAGTCCGGTCTGCATTTTGGCTTCTTTAAGAACCTTACCGCCTGTATTACCCTGAACTGCGGGCTCGGTATATTCGATCGCAAGTTCGACCTGCTGGGGAAGCTCGATACTTATAGGTTTCTCGTTATATAGAAGAACGTCAATTACTTCCTCTTCCTTCAGATAAAGTGCGTTATCGCCCAGATATTCCTCTGTAAGCTCAAGCTGCTCGTAAGTTTCCTGATCCATGAAAACGAACGAATCGCCGTTCCTGTATGAGAACTGCATTTTTCTTCTGTCCAGCCTGATCTCGTCAAGCTTGTCGGTGGCCCTGTAAACTGTTTCGGCTATAGATCCTACCGCCAGATTCTTCGTCTTCAGCTTCATCGTTGATGCAGAACGGGCGCCCTTGTTATACTCGGCTTTCAGAACGAGTAAAAGATCGTTGCCGACCTTGAATATATTGCCTGCTCTGAATTCTGATGCTTCCTTCATGATGACTCCTTTATATCAATTTTTTGTCTTTATCAAAAGAACGGGCGAAAAATAATAATTTTTTTATCAAATTGCAATTCTTAATTAGGTGCTCCGCGGATTTTATGTTGTATTTTTCGAAAGTTTCGAGATTTTCGAGCATGAACAGCACCGGTTTGTCCGACAATTCGGGAGTTCTGTCATTGAAATTCATCAGATGATCGAAGTACTGCTCAAAGAGCTTTTTATCCACATAATGTTCTTTCTGATATTCGAGGAACGCCTTCACTTTGACCTGCTGATAATTGTCCTTCTGGTGATAGCTGTGCCAAATGAACGGTTTTCCCGAAAGGCAGGCCCTAGACCACGAATCTTCCCCCCTGACAAAGTTCAGGTCGCACACTTTAAGCAGATCGTCATAGTCCTCCTGAGGAATAAAATCCGCATAAACGATACTTATGTTCGCACCGTTCACATGAAGTTTCTCAATACTATTCCTGCTTTTTTCCCCGAAGACTATGATATTGATCTTCTTCCCGACCGTCCGAATATCGTTGAAGAACCGTGCAAAATCGTGCTCGTAAGTAAAGATAGAGATCAGCAAACCGCCGTCAGAGAACCCGAATCTGCTTTCAAAATACTTTCTCTTTTCAGACTTCTCCTCGCCCGAAAGCTGCCTGTCCTGTATAAGTCCGCCGGAAGTTTTGGTAAATCCCGGCATGTAAAAGTATTTTCTCGCTTTTCTTCCCGTCAGCGACTCCTTTAAGTGAACCCCCTCTATCCAGAGCTCCGCGGAAAGGTGGTCAAGGTTTATTATCAGGCAGTCAGAGTCGAGCGCTTTTTCATAATATGCGGCCGGGATCTGACAGGCGAACGCTTCTATCACAAGTTTCGGGATCTCATATCCCTTCACGAACCCTTCAGTAAGCACACTGTATGAAAAGAACTCGATGCCGTTCAATTCCTGAACGGTCTTTGAAGGATCGATACGGCTCTTAAGCGCGCTGAAAGCGTTCAGGTCATTCGTGAAAAGCCTGATCTCAGAACCCGGAAGTTCGGATTTCAAAGCTTTCGCCAGCCTGTATGTCACTCCCGCGTCGCCGAAATTGTCTATCACGTCGCAGAAAATATCGATCCTGCTTAGCATCTTACTGCTTTCCGCCTTTCATAAATACCGAGAAATTCACCTGATTCTTTAGAGGATTTATAAAATCTCTGAATTCCATATATTTCTCTTTTGGTATCAGCATTTCGGGTATATTGTATTCTGTTGTATATTCGTTACCTCTCAGAACCGTTTTAATATAAGCCTTATGACCTGAGAATTCGAACTCGGAATAACTGTCTGCCAGGTTAATTACTTTGCCTTGACTGCCGTCAATTTTGTAAATATATTTATTGAAAATTCTTGATCCGATATAGAAATCGGTTGTTCTTTCCGTCAGAGAGACATCAGGCAGATTTTCGAATTCCGAGACCATGTAGTAAGTATAATCGTCCTGAACCGCGGCGGCGCTGCTCCTTTTAATTCCGTAGCTGACAATTATCGGTTTTGTAAGATCGTCGAACGAATCGAAGTAAGGCCCGTCGGTAAGCTCCGCGGCATTGTCCCTGATAGTCCACTCGAAAAACCTTTTTCCTCTTTCCTGCTCGGGAAATCTTTCGAAAGACCTCATCCACGAATCGAACTGACCCCTGTTAAGCGACGATACTTTTATGAGAACGTTATTCCCGCTTACCGACAGGTCATAAGTTCTTTCGACCTGAGGTTCCTCGGTGAATGAATATTTTACAGGTTCGTTTTTAGAGGGAAGAATAATATGGCATTCATATGCGTCGCTGAATGCGAACGGTCTGGATTTTTCTCCCGGTTTGAGCATAAGTCCGTCTTTATAAACGTACATTGCGTCGATCATATCTTTTACGACGAGTCCTTTGAATTTCTCCCGAGCCTGATCGTACTGATTACCGATTCTTAATGCAGGTTTCCATCCCTTCACTCCCGCCTGTTCTGCAAGAGCAAGGAAAAGAGCCGTCATTTCCCTCTCCGACCCGTATTTGTTCCCGATCACTTTGTCTAACGGTTCAGGCGTAAGATCCATTAATGAGATATAGCCGTATTTAGAATCGAAGTTCTTAGCCAGATAAGTATATATCGCCTTTATCTTCTCATCGTCAGTTTTCAGCCCCGAAGTTATCTCCGCTGCCAGATCTTTTACTATATCAGTAGTTTCGTATTTGAATATTTTAGAGAACTCGTCCTTATTATACTGCGCCCAGTCTTTGTAGAAAGAGAATATCACCGGTGTGCCCGAATAAATATAGTCCGGCGAGTACGGTTCGTTCTTTATCAGAGGACTGTCCTTGACGCTCCATTTCAGAACGGTCTTCTTACCTTCTTTATCTTTTTTCAGCGTGAGCTTTTTATCCGCGTAATATTTTATCTCCATACCTTTCGGATATTTTATGATAAGGTTCTTTTCCAGGTACGGATTGCTCTCCTGAAAGTGCTCTATGCCGCTCAGAGGAAGTTTGCGGGTGTCCGTCACTGTGTATTCGAGAACGATGAAATAACCCGGCCCGATCTGCGGGAAGTTTATCACTTTTTTCCTGTGTTTCACGTATTCGGGCGACCACAGCGATTCGTCGGTGTTGAGATCATAGATCTGGTTCTCCGGCACCTCCAGCTTTTCGCCTTCGGGCGTTACTGTTAACGTAGTCACCAGTTCGACCTTCTCGAATCCGGGATCGTATTCAATGTCGACGTCCGAATATCTGCTCTGTCCGGAGTAGTTCAGTATCTTCTTGACGTAAAAGACTTTATGCGTAAAAGTTCCGTCGTCGTTAAGATCATATATAACTTCAGTGAAAACGTTTATCGCGTTCGCGTCCTCGTAGGTCTTTTCAGTACCGGCCGTCTTTACGATCGCGTCGATGTCGTATGCTTTAAGTACAAAGAACACCAGCAGAATGAAATAAGCAGTCAGTTTTTTCATTTTTCACCTCCCACCTTTCCTATCATATAGTGATTGTTCGCCCCCGAAAGCGACGATAGTTCGGATTTCAGCTTCAGATAGTCCTCCTGCTTAAAATGGATCTGACCGCTTTCGAAGTGATAATGAACGTCAAGCTCTTTGCCTTCCACCTTTTTATCCAGAACTGTTTTGAACCCCATCATATCTATCAGCCTGACGTCAGGAAAAGACACGGACGCGAGATCGGAATCGAAACTTATCTTAATTTTTGTGTCCATGCTGTAAGTGCCGCCCATCTGGAAATCGGATTTCCTTTCGCTGAGAGAGAAAGTCCTCGTAATGCTCCCGGATAAAAAGTGCAGATCGAGGTTCGTGGCAGGGAAGGGGATGAAAACGTAACCGTTCTTAGCCGTGATGAAATCCGGGATGTTTATCTTAGCGCTGACTTTTATATCACTTCCGAAATCTTTAGGATCAGTATATACAATATCAGACACCTCAATGTTCTGGTTAAGTCCTGAAAGCATTCTTGTTATGAAAGTCTTTATCTCATGGTCTGACCGGTTTGAGAAAATACTCCTGAAGATAGTGTCGCCAAGCCCGTTCATAGTATATTCGGCTGAACCGGAAGCGTCATTGCCGCTGACCTTAAGCACCACATTGAATGTCGAGTTGTTCTTTTCAGGCGGAGATACCGGCGTTGTCCTAAGTGTTTCGCCTTTCTCCGAAGCGATCAGATAGCTGTTGTCCTCCTCGTACTTGGGCAGGTAGTCCTTTGTGGTCTCGTCGGTCGGGTCGAAGATGAACTCTGGCTCGCCTTTATCGTCGTAGGAAACGGTGATCGCGTGGTTGAACCATACCATCGGCGCTTCGGGGTTCAGCCTGCTGCCTGACGAGATCAGTATCACGTCAGAACCTACTCCGGCCAGCCTAAGCATCGCAGTCAGAAGCGCCGCCTTGTCGCGACAGACGCCCCCGCGCGTGTCGAAAGTGTACTTGACATCGTGCGGCTCGAAGCCGGGGCGGTTCTTTTCCATGTCAACACCGAGATATCTTACATTGCGCGCCACCCAGTAGAACAGCCTCGAAGCCTTTTCCTCCCTTGTTTTAGCCCCTTCGACTATTTCCAGAGCTTTAGCCTTCATTTCTTCGCTCGGTTCCATGTGCGGTTTAACTATCCCGAAATACCATCTCGATATCGTTTCCCAGTCCTTTACCGAAGTGATCTTGATGTGGTGATTCACGAAATTCCAGTCCTCGGAACCGCTTTCCCACATAAGCCTCTGCGAATTTTTCTTACTCCATGTGTAGATCTTTCTTCCGTTCTCGATTTTCTTTGTATGATCGTATGGGATATCTTTCTTATTGAGCTCATGGACGAATATCTCCGTTCCTTCAGAAATGTTAAGCTCGTAATGATCGTTCACATAAGAGTTGTAATCCTCGAAAGAAAATGTTGAGAAGAAATTATTCTCCATTACGACTTTCTTTGCGTAAGTAGTAGTTTTTTCATAAACTATATCGCCTTTCTCAAGATTCGGAAGAGTTCCCATATACATTTTGGAATCGTTCGAATAAATATTGCTCCAACCAGGTGCGTCCTGCTTCTTCAAAAGCTCTTTTGGGTCCAGTTCATTAACTGTACCGTCGGACTTTATGATCCTGATATTTTCAATCACAAGCGAATCATAGTTGACATCCTCATAGAAAGATACCGAATTGTCTCTCTTTCCCTCCTCGTTGAGAATGAGGCGGTATGTTTCTTCTGTCGCATACCCCCTGCAGTCCTTTTCAAGCATTTCCAGCTTGTTGGAGATATAAACTTCGTTGCTGTTCGGAAAATCATCCGCTTTTACCGCCATAAGCAGCTCCACCGCCCTGTCGAACCCGATATATTCAGCATTAAGCAGTAAGGCGCACAGAACGATAAACGCTGCTGACAATCTTTTCATAAACACCTCGCCATAGTTATTTTATTACTGTAAGATTAAGGATTTTTATTTGAATAAACAAGCATATAATATTTTTTCCGCCTAATCATTTTATTTGACTTTACGCTTGAATTTACATATAATCTGACAAATGAAAAAGAAATGCCTGATATTTTTCACCATCGGGATCGGCGACTCGCTGATGGTTACCCCTGTTATCGAAAAGATCAAAGACCTTGACATTTATGAGCTCGAAGCGCTGACTATCAGCCCTCAGGTTACCGATATCGTTCAGAATTCGGGTTTTTTCAGTAAAGTCCATTTTATAAACTTCCTGAAAGATGACATGACCAAATCATTAATGTCCGTTCTTGAAGTAAGAAAGAACAGGTACGACATTTCAATACTGGTCTTTCCTTCGAATAACTTCAGGTACCAGATAGTTCATTTTTTAATAGGCGCTAAAAAAAGGTTCGGCATAAGATATCTTGAACGGAATTTTCCGAATCTGAACAGGCTTTCGGGAAGACTTTTGAAAGAGAACCGTTCACTACATGCGATCGAGCAGAATTTCAGGCTGTTCGAATTTGCGCTGGAAAAAAATCTAGAAAGATCTGACAAAATGACGGTGAAGCTTATAGGCAAGGACAGGGAACTTGCCGAAGAATACATAAAAAACAACTCTTTGTCTGAAAAAATCCTGATCGGTATTCATGCGGGAAGCGACACTTTCAAGAATATGGAGAAGAAGAGATGGGGATCCAAGAAATATATTGAGCTGATCAGAAGTTTTTCAGCCTATAAAAACATACATTTCATCCTTTTCGGGGGTAAACCTGAAAATGAGCTTAACGACTTCATCTGTTCGGAAGCGGAAGAGAATTGCACGGTCTTAAAAAATGTGACTTTTTTCCATTCTGCGGCACTTATCTCCAGATGCTCCGCTTTTGTCTGCGGTGATACGGGGTTAATGCACACAGCATCGGCTCTCCAGGTACCGGTCATAGCTATCTTCGGCCCTACCAGTCCGGTGTATGCCGCACCTCTCAACGAAGGCAGCGTGGTTGTAAAGAAGAACTATCCGTGTGTTCCCTGTTACGAATACTCCAGAACACCTTTACTATGCGACCAGGATGAAAAATATAAATGCCTTGAGGATATCAGCGTTGAAGAAATAACCATATTGCTGAAGTCAAAATTAAAAATGTAGGTAAAAAAAATGAAGATCCTTGTACTCAACTGCGGAAGTTCGTCGATCAAATATCAGCTTTTTGAAATGATTAGCAAAAAATGCCTTGCAAAGGGGAATGTTCAGAAGATAGGCCTTATAGGCACTTATATTGAACACGAGAACGATAAGGATGTTAAGATCCGTATAGACAAGACCATACCTGATCATCAGAGAGGTATCGAAGAGATTCTTAAGCTGATAATAAATGAGGAATTCGGATCTCTGTTAAATTACGACGAGATAAACGCCATCGGGCACCGTGTCGTGCACGGCGGTGAAACCTTCAGCGATCATGTGCTCATCGATGACGATGTTGTAAAAACTCTCGAGACCCTGAGCGACCTGGCTCCGCTTCATAACCCTCAGAACATTAAAGGTATTATCTCCGCCCAGCAGATACTGCCCAAAATACCTCAGGTCGCCGTATTCGATACTGCTTTTCATCAGACAATTCCCGCGTATTCATATATGTACCCGCTTCCTTATTCAGTCTATGTAAAAGACAGGGTAAGGAGATACGGTTTTCACGGAACCAGCCACTTTTTTGTATCCCGCAAAGCTTATGAGGATTATGGAATAGATATGGAGAATTCAAAGATCATAACCTGCCATCTGGGGAACGGAGCTTCGATCGCTGCGGTACTTAACGGGAATTCTGTTGATACTTCAATGGGAATGACCCCGGTTGAAGGTCTTATGATGGGCACCAGGGTCGGCGACATCGACGCCGGAGCTCTGATACACATAATGACAACCGAAGAAATGAGCCTTACCGAAATGAATAATCTGATAAATAAGCAGAGCGGATTACTGGGTATCTCCGGAATCTCCTTTGATATGCGAGAGATACTCAACGCCAGATCCAAGGGAGGTGACCGGGCTGCTTTAGCCTACGATATGTTCATCTACAGGATAAGAAAATATATAGGATCATACGCTGCCGTCATGAACGGCGCGGACGCAATAATTTTTACAGGCGGGATCGGAGAGAATTCACCGGATGTAAGAAAAGACATCTGTAAAAATTTTGATTACCTGGGTCTAAAATTCGATGAAGAGAAGAATGATGAACTAAGAGGTAAACAGGAACTTCTGTCGGCAAAAGGTTCGAAAGTAAAAGTAATAGTAATACCTACAAATGAAGAACTTGTTATCGCCGAGGAAACTTTCAGACTGGTCGCAGAAAGTTAAAACCCTTGACTTACAGAAATAATTTTGTTATTTTCGCCACTTGCCGGGACCTGTGCAATGGTCGATCCGGGAACGGGTCAGGACCTAACGGTAGCAGCCACACCGGAAATATCATGTGTTGCAGTCATCCCGGCTTTTTTATTAAAGAAAAGAACCGCGCTCCGGCGGTCCTTTTTTCTGGTTTCGATATTTCTATATTCAAAACCTCCCCTTTAATTTTATATTAATATAAATTCGAAATTAAAGCAGTGACTTATATCATAGATTAAATCTCTTTCGATTTTTGCTCAAATTTATTAAATTGAATAGAATTTTTTAAAGGCGGAACCGATGAAGAGAATATTCATTTCCCAGGGTGATGTCAACGGCATTGGGAACGAGCTGCTCTTAAAATATTTTTCTGAGAAAGATTATGCAGAAGATAATATATATACGATCATAGGCAGCAGAAAAATCTTTGACAGAACCGGATCAGTTTTAAAATTATCTACATCACTCTATTGTGATGTCTCTGAGGAACAGGTAAAAGATATTACTGCTCCCGGACTGTATTTTTTAGACATTACTCAGGGCTTATGCGAACTGAACTTCGGTCACGCGACCGCTGAAGCCGGAAAATTATCCGGCGATGCGATAAAAAAAGGTGTGATGCTGGCCCGATTAACAGGCGGAAAGCTGGTAACTTGCCCGATTAACAAGTACTCGCTTAACCTTGGCGGTTACAATTATCCCGGGCATACCGAATTTATAGCCGAACTGCTGAACACGGATAATTTTCTTATGATACTTGACGGCGGCGTGATCAAAGTTGCTCTGGTCACCACTCATCTCGCCATAAAAGACGTACCGGCGGCCCTGAGTTCAGACTTAATATACCGGAAAGGCCTTATCCTCAGAGATTCCCTGATAAAAAATTACGGAATAGAAAGCCCGGAAATTGCCGTACTTTCACTAAACCCCCACGCCGGAGACGGAGGCTTGTTCGGTGACGAGGAAGCCCGGATCATCGCGCCTGCTGTCGCTCGGCTCAATGAGAATGCCGCACCCGGCAGAGCGAAATTTACCGGACCGCTCGCGGCTGACACTGCTTTCACAGTAAAGAACATTGAGAAAACTGACGCGTTCTTAGTAATGTATCACGATCAGGGATTAATACCTCTCAAGATGCTTTCGTTCGGCAGCGCGGTAAATTTCACGGCCGGTCTTCCGATAGTACGAACTTCTCCCGATCACGGAACAGCTTACGATATTGCCGGAAAAGGCATCGCCGACACCAATAGTTTTAAAAATGCGGTAGAGAAAGCCCTTCTTCTAAGATAATTCTAAAGTTCGTCTGGAGCAATCAGGAACATATCTTCCCTGACATTGACCTCATTTACTATTTTAACCCTTATTTTATGGTGCCTGATGTAATCGTCTTTTATCTTAGATAAGAATCTGTTGAACTTGTTCCTGAATTCAAGCGGGGACGAGACGGTCGTAATGTTAAGGTCGTTGTCAAGAGCGATCGTGTTTACATTATATTTTATAACTCCGAATTTAGTCGCAATAAAAACGATATCCACTTCGCCCTTCTTTATCATATTGTAGCCTACACTGACAAGTTTATTATCGAACTGGGCGTTCGTACATTCTTTATTCGCCTGAATATCCTCGAATCCGATTATACCCTCTTTATGGCAGTAAATGATATCGGCCATATTGGATTTAAGTTTCATAGCGAGATTGTACGTCTCAGGTTTTTTCTCATATTCCTCGATCTGTTTCAGGATCTGGTTCTTTATCAGAAAGTGTGTAATATGTAGCTTGTTGGGTTCATAATTAATGTGCGTATTTATTCCTATAATGATATCTTCATGAAATATAGAAGCGTCATGAATTACGGCAACATTGATTTCCTTCATATCATATCTTCCTTAATTGTTCTACAATTTTCGTTTCAATGAATATATTAAATAATTTCTTGTTATTCCGCAATAATTTTATATCTTATTTTTCAGTTTAACATTAAAGAG
>DAIMKZ010000064.1:0-12206 GCA_036721445.1 Candidatus Delongbacteria bacterium | reverse complement strand
GGTGTCATTGCATTGCTCAGAAAGCTGGCTTTTGAGAACTTTAATTCCTCTTCACCGATCTTCATTGATACAACAAGTTCTTTTTTAACTTCAGCTTTTTCAGGTGCAGACTGTTTCTGATCTGTTTGCAGGCTTTCTTTCTTTCCTCCTCCGCATCCGAGAATGAATATGCTCAGAATTAATGTTGCAGTTAAGATGATTCTTTTCATAATAACCTCCGTTCGATTAGATCCTTTATTCGCATTGCCATTGTTTTGAGTTTGGTTTATATTATCATTCTTTTAGAAGATAGCGGTTAAGAGGAAAAAAATCAAGTTTAATAATATCGCGGGAATCAGTTGAATATTTTAGTAGCAATACCCGCTCTTAATGAGCATGATCAAATACCGGAACTTATCGGGAATCTGAGCAGGCAGTCATTTAAGGACTTTAAAGTATTCATCTGCGTTAATAATCCTGATGAATGGTGGAGCGATCCGGAAAAGCTTGAACTGTGTGAAAATAACATAAAAACTATTGAGTACCTGAAGTCAGTTAGCGGATTTGAAATTACGATTCTCGACAGAGCCTCAAAAGGAAAAGGCTGGAAAGCGAAGCAGAAAGGTGTCGGATACGCCAGGAAAGAACTCTTTGAAGCGATAGATAAAGAAGCCGGAGATAACGACATTGTTGTAAGTCTCGATGCGGATACTAGGATAAGAAAAGGTTTTGTTAAATCGGTAGTTGACAAGTTCAATGAACATAAAAGTGCTTTGCTTCTTGCAAATCCTTATTATCATGAGCTGACCGGTGATGAAGACCGTGACAGGGCGATCCTCAGGTATGAGCTGTATATGAGATACTATCTTCTAAATCTTATGAAAATAAAATCACCTTATTCTTTCACGGCTTTAGGTTCCGCTATCAGTTTCAGAATGAACGGATACAGAAAAATATCCGGGATAACTCCGAAAGAGGCCGGCGAGGATTTCTATTTTGTGAACAGGATGAGAAAGGCGGGAGAAATACTTCTCTGGAATGACGAAACAGTTTATCCATCGGCGCGGGAATCCGACAGAGTGCCGTTCGGGACGGGTCCCGCAGTGACCAAAGGGCTCGCCGGCGACTGGGAAAGCTATCCGTTCTATGATACGGAAGCTTTCGGCCGGATAGGGGAGACCTGCAGGCTGTTCCCGGAGCTTTTCAGGTCTGATGTGGAAACTCCGATCGATGAATTCATCTCAGATTGTTTCGGGGAGAATATCTGGTCTCCGCTGCGGAAAAATTTCAAGGCTGAAAAGCTCTTTATCCGCGCCTGTCACGAAAAAATTGACGGACTGAGGATACTTCAGATACTAAGGTTTTATCATAAAGGGAACAGCCTCAAGAATTTCATCGGCTTCAGCAAAACCGAGCTGAATCTTCAACTCGGCGAAAATTTTTCATTTGAAAATTCTTCCATAGTCGAACTGCAGAAGATCAGAAATATTTATTATGAGCATGAAATGGAACTTAGGAAAGAAAGTTAATTATTTCTGAATTTTTCTCTGATGTCTCTGAATACTTTATATAAAAGAGAATTGTATTTAGTGACGTTAAAATAGGCTTTCTGGACTGTTCCGAACTGCCTGTACGATCGCTCTACACCCTCTATCATACTGCCCTCAAAATCAAATCTGTATGTCTTAGGTGAAAGGTATTTTATCATCTCCCAGGTCAGAAGGGAGGCAGATTCTGAATTCCTATGATCGGGGTCGATAGAATTTATCAGGTAATATGCGCTGTATTTTGTCCATACGACGAATAAGGCCGAGTGAATGATCCCGTTCTTATCAACAGCATATATCGATCTGCCGCATCCTTTCGAGTACGAAGCTTCGTAAATGCTTTTAAAAAGCTCGAATGAATATGATATCTGCTTCTTATTTTTATTTAGAGAATTCTTATGATGCCGATAAAATTCTTCAGCGCTAAGATCGAATTTCACTTCCACTAAATCAGAAGCTTTGTTTATGTTCTGGCGCTTGCCCTGACTGAAACTGGCGAAAACTCTATCCGTATGTACCAGGTCTTCAATAACATAAGTATATCTTGTAGTCTGACTGAAACCTTTCCAGTAAAAAGGAAGCCAGTTGGTCAGAGAGTAGTGAAAATTCTGATCGAAATAATCGGATACAGGCAGCTGGGTTATGAGCTCGTTCATCATCTTTTTTTCGAATTCCGATCTGTTCGATTCTTTAAGATTTTCAGGATAATTTATCCATGGCCCCAGGAACTGGGTCAGCTGAGGTAAAGTCGATATTTTGAAGAACAGTATTTTCTTAATATAGTAGGGCATGAAAGCAATAATTTCGTTGTCGGGCCTCACTATACTGACGTCCCAGTTGTCATAACCGCAAACAGCATCGAGCCACCAGTCATAGAGGAAAACAGGAAGGTTATGTTTATTTGCGCAAAATTCTCTGTATGTTTCTTTCTTTCCGCTCAATACTTCAGCCTGCAGTTTGTAGATTTGAACTTCACTGATAAAGATAAGTTCTTTCAGAAGCAATATCAAGAAGTGAAATAAATTCTTATACAATCGGTCATGTCAGTAAGAATGTGCAGAAGCAGTCCCGCAGCGATAAGCCTGAACCTCCTTAGGAAAAACAAAGCAAGATATAATGCGGCAGCCGGATATGAGTGAAGAATATGACTGCCGATACTGCATCTGTCCGGGTCGAATACGGGATCAGAAAGGAAATGATCGAGATCAATAATATAAGCGGATATCATAATAACCCAGGCCGTCTTCCACTTTTGTGAATAAAATCTCAGACTGACCGAGAGAGGAAGCAGAATGTGAAGGAGATTATGGTATATGGAGTTCAATAAAAGCACTATCTGAATTTCTTCGGGTTGAATATTGAATAAAAAAGAATAAGAACTGAGTACAATTCAAGCCTTCCAAGGAGCATGTTTAAGGAAAGAAGAAGCTTTGAAGCACTGTCAAAAAAAGCATAATTTTCAACAGCTCCGACTCTGGAAAGTCCCGGTCCGATATTTCCAAGGGTTGCGATGGAGGCTGAAAATGAAGTGACCATATCATAGCCTCTAAAAGTCAGAAAAATTGTTGAGAAGGCAAACACGGCAATAAAAAGAATGAAAAATGCTGAAATGTTCTTGAAGATCGAATCACTTATAAGATCGTTCCCTATTTTTAGAGAAATAACAGATCTCGGGTAGATCATTTTTTTTATTTCAATAAATGAGAACTTGAAAACAGACATGACCCTGATCTGCTTTATGGAACCGCCTGTTGAGCCGCTGCATCCTCCGAAAAACATAAGTACTATGAGTATGGTTTTTGAAAAGTGAGACCATTTTTCAAAATCTGCAGAAACGAATCCTGTCGTAGTTGTTATTGAGATGACCTGGAATGAGGAATATCTCAAGCATGAAAGAAAGCTGCTGTAATCGTTTCTGAAATATAGATCTGAGGCTACTATTATTACTGATACCGTGAGTACCGCTGTATAGAATCTCCACTCGCTGTTTGAAAAGAAATCACGGAATTTTCCTTTGAGCAGAAAAAAATGAAGAATGAAATTTATTCCTGCAAGATACATGAAGACCATTATAACGATCTCTATGTATATATTGTTAAACCCTGCCACTGATCTGTTAAGCGTAGAAAATCCTCCGGTAGCAAGTGTGCCGAAAGTGTGGCAAAGGGAATCGTATAAGCTCATTCCCCCAAAAAGAAGTAGAACGCTTTGTAGTACTGTCATACCGAAATAGATATACCAAAGCAGTTTTGCAGTGTCAGTAATTCGAGGGCTTATTTTGTCTTTCATCGGACCGGGAACTTCAGCCTTATATAAAGTGTTGGAACTCAGACCGAGAACCGGAAGAATTGCGATGGTAAGCATGATGATTCCCATTCCTCCGAGCCAGTGTGTTTCGCTTCTCCAGAATAGGAGTCCTTTAGGGAGAGATTCTATGTCCGTCAGAATTGTTGAGCCTGTAGTTGTGAAACCTGACATTGTTTCGAACACGCAGTCTACATAGCTTCCGCCTGAAATACCGTAAAAGTAGAAGGGAAGAGCTCCGAAAAGGGCGGCTAAGATCCAGGCTAAAGATACGATCACGAAACCTTCCCTGGGCCTTAACTCTTTGTCTGATCTGAAAGTTATGAAAAGCAGTGAGCCGGTTATCAGGCTGATCATTATGCTCGAAACAAATTCCTTGACATCACCCGAATTGTAATACAATGAGAAAATCAGCGGGGGGATCATGGATGCTGAAAGTATAATAAGCAGGATTCCCTGTATTTTAAAAACGGTTTTCCAGTTCATATCAGTTTCCGGAAGTTTTTGAGAAAAGCGCTTTGGCCGCTTTTTTTGCCGAAGGAAGCATGAAGCAGATCACCAGATCATTGATCCTGATATCATCGTTGCCGTAAGGAATTATTACCTTATTGTCTCTCTGTATCACCCCGATTATCATTCCTTTTGGCAGACTGATATCTTTAAGGGGTTTGTCGAGTATCTCAAGTTCCTCTGATATCCTGATCTTCATAGTCTCGATTTTCAGATTAGGTAACGGATATACAGAAATTATCTCGCCTCTGCGGCAATAGTTCAGGATCTCGGACAGAGCAAGAGATTCTGTGGAGAACACCGAATCAATATCCTGTATCTCATTAAGTATCGGGCTTATTGCTATGTTGGTAATATTGCAGACTGCTTTAAAGGCACCGTTCCTTTTTGCCAGTACTGCTGTGATCACATTCTGTTCATCGCTTTCAGTCACGCATACAACAAAAGAATCCTTCATGTCCAGTTCATTTAAGATATTGTTGTTCGTGCCTCTTCCGTTGATTACAAGCACTCCGTTGAGTTCTTCCGACAGGTTCGAGCAGATAGTCTCATCCTCTTCTACGACGGTTACGCTTTTACCAAGCAGTGATTCTCTTCTTGCAAGTTCTCTTCCGATCCTGTGCCCGCCGAAGATTATTATATTTTTAATTTTTTTACCGGCAGGAAAATATTCCTGGGTTATAGTATGCAGCGATTCAGTGTTCCCCAGCAAGAATATCCTGTTGCCCTGATTGATAATGTCGTTACCGGAAGGAATTATAACTCTGTTGTTCTTTTTAACGGCTATTATCCTGACTTTCCGCCATGCTTTATCGATGGAAGTAATTTCATGTATCTTCTTACCGATGCCCTTAAAGTCTTCCGGGATCTGAATTCCAATTATCTTTATGTCATTATCATGAAAATTGATGATCTCGGATGTTTCAGGCTCCGATATCAGGTCGGAAATATTATTGATAGTCAGCTGTTTCGTAGCTATCATATTGTCTATCCCGAAATCCTCAGACTCAATGATAGGGTTGGAAAAATATCTTGACGCATTCTCTATCTTTGCTATCGTATAAGCGTTGTAATGGCTCAGTTTCTTCACCAGATTACAGGCAACAATGTTCACATTGTCATCATTTGTAAGAGCAAGGAAGAGTTCGGTTTTATCAATATTGGCTTTAGAAATAATGTTGACATCAATGCCGCTTCCCTTAAGGACCATCGCATCAAGCTCTTCACTAAGTTTTTTTGAAGTTTCTTCGGATTTTTCAATAATAGTAACAGCGTGACCTTCAAAGATCAGCCTTTCGGCGATCATAGATCCGAGCTCTCCGCCGCCTATGATAAGAATATTCATAGAATCAATTTCTCATAATTTAAAACGCAAGGGTTAAATATAACATTTGCAGGTATAATAATCAAGGATTTATAAGTACGGCAAGTTTAAAATGCTATTTTTCGATTACCTTATTTCTTCCGGCATTTTTGGCTTTATACAGCCGTTCGTCAGAAATTCTTATGAGTTCTTCGGCGGATTTTACTTCGGGATAATAGTCAGCAACTCCGAAGCTCATAGTTACGGGAACGATGCTGCCCTGAAATTCAAAAACGGAGCTCTCGATCACTTTTCTGATCTTTTCAGCTATTGAACACCCTCCGGAACCGCTAGGAGAGTGACAGACTATCACAAACTCCTCTCCTCCGATCCTTGCTATGTAATCAGTTTTTCTTATTGTAGATTTTATTATTGTGACCAGTTTTACCAGGACAGTGTCTCCGAACCCGTGTCCGTATGTGTCATTTATCTTTTTGAAGTGGTCGATGTCGCAGCTTATAAGAGTAAAATTTATTCCGTAGCGCTTTGCCTTCAGGAATTCGTCGTGAAGTTTTTCGTCGAGATATCTTCTGTTGTAGGCTCCAGTTAAAGGATCAAGTAAAGCTATTCCGACGAGTTTTCTGCTGTTGTCCTCAAGGACTTTCTGATATTTAATGTTCTGGCTGTTGAGTTCGGCGACCTTTCTCTGGGTCATATCGTACTCCGAATTTATCATGGCCAGCTGAGTGTCGAATCTTGTTATTATCTTAAAATAACCGGGAAAATGTATCCCTCTGATCCCGAGGGCCTTCAGACTTATCTTAAGCAGGTCCACTGATTCATCCACTACATCTTCGAGTATGTCGGAATACAAGTTCATCAGACTTTTTATGTCTTTTCTGAATTCTGTAGCAAGGTTCAGGTCTTCATAGAAGATATTTGTAAGTACAGATCCGAAATATATACATAACGAAGAATTCTCTTTATTGTCCTGCCCGATAGATCTCTGTATTGTTTTCTGGTGGTGATAACGAACAGGCTCGGTTATTTCTGAATTCAGCCCCCATGATCTTAAGAGGATATACGATATCTCTGCGTGATCGAGACCGAAGATCTCCCACTCTGATGTCATTCTTTTAATGGAGTTATCATTTTTTTCGGTAATTTTCCTGAATTCTTCGGGATGAAATGCGGCAGTGTAAAAATAACTGATATTGCTCATTAAACCTGAAATATATGCGAGATAAGGATTTGGAATTTTGCATATTTTGGCAAGGAAATAACTTGAAGACGCCGTGAACACCTGCATCTCAAATATTGGTGAAAGGACTGGGTCTTCTTTTTTCAGCACAAGATCTTTTAGGATTACGTTCAGGAGAATAATGAAGCAGTACTCTCTTCCAAGAACATCAAAAGCTTTATCCGCAGCGGAGAGATTAGATCCTGAAGCGCTGTTTACACTTTCCAGAAATTTTTCTTTCACGTTCATTCTGTTGATTACAGATATCATTTCCGATTTCGATAGTCCTTTGAGAGAAGAATTAAGCATATCTACAAAATAATCCGGAAGAAGCGTATTTTGTGAATGTTTTATTTCCTGCGCTAAATCAATCAAGTTTTCTCCCGATTATATCCATCTTTGTGCTTCCTGTTATCTTTGATCGTACAATTTCATGACCGTGCGGTATTTCAAGCCTGCCCGATTTCGAGTATTCTGCAATTATCATCAGGTCTTCAGGAGCAGTGTCGCTCATTGATAAAATTTCCGAAACGATCTTTTCTGTGATCTCAGTATCCTGATACGGGGCATCAATAAAAACCGTATTGAAACCGAATTTCCCGGTTCTTTTCAGGTTGCCGATATATGTGAGGCAGTCTGAGCAGATCACATCAACATTATTTACATCAAGTGCGACAGTACTTTTCTTGATCATTGAGCACAGATCTCTGTTTTTTTCGACGCATGTGGATCTGACAGCGCCTCTGGAAATGAATTCGAAAGAAACTATTCCTGTACCGGAAAACAGATCAAGAAGATTCACCTGATCAATATCGGTATGATTATTTAATACATTGAATATCCATTCCCGGAAAAACGATGTTGTCGGTCTCAGGCCGATAGTGTCGGAAGATAAGATCATTCTTCCTTTCAGCTTTCCCCCGGTTATTCTAACCAAAATACACCGTAAACATTACATAATCGTCATTTGGAGAAATTATGAATTTTCTGAATTCAACTCCGTTCTCTTTTAAAGAGTCCAGAAATTCGTAAAATTTACTTACAGGTTTGATCTTAAAGATGTTCTGATAATACCTTATCGGTTTAATATTGAAGCTGTCTTTCACTTTTACGAACTTATTGTAATTGGATCTTAATCTGGAATTTGGAAAACTGAAGGATGAATGCGAAAACAAGGCATAGCCTTCTATTATTTCACAGTTGTAAATGTTTTCAGTATCAAGTTCCTTTGCGTTCGAAAGAATTTCTGCATCTTTTGTGTGGATACTCAGCTCAGTATTGTTAATGAAAACGACCGAATCTGATTCAAGCTGAGACAAAGCGGATACGAATTCCCAGAACTCAGGTGTTTTCTCTATTGTTTTAACTGTTTCAGCTTCTGTTACGGTCTCCGGTTCCGTATTCAGTTGAGTGATCTCTGCAGATGCTTCTGATGCCACTTCCGACTCAGCGGTATCAGTAACCGGTTCCGTAACTTCCTCGGTTATGGTTTCATCCTGAATTTGTTCTACGGGAACCTTATCCGCAGAAGAGGTTCTTCTTTCAATGGACACTTTATACGGTATTTTCTCAACAAGATAATTGACCCAGTAGCCGGTAGTAGTCTTGAACTGAACAGGGTTCAAATAATAGAATACCGAAAGTATCAGTACCATTAGGAGGAATGATACCGATATAAACACTGATTTCTTACTAACTGACTGAGGAGCTTCGATCTGATTTCCGAAGGAAGAAATTTTCTTTATACTTCTGTCTGTCTGTATAAACTCCGATCGTTCTCCGTAAAGTGAATATCTGCACCCTATTTTAAACTCAATGCCCTCAATATATATATCCTTCATCAGATTTGAGAAGAAATCACTGACATTTTTTCTTATCAGGGCGATTATCAGGTTTTCACTGGAGCTGTCATAGTGTATGCCGTATCTGTAATGATCCGGTATGTCAGTCGCGATCTTGGAAGCTTCCCAATTAATGTAATCATCAAGATCAGTATATTCCGGGCCGCTTTTAAGGACCTTGAATTGAACATAAGAAGGCAGTACAACGATATTTAAAACGCTAAGCTCTTTTATGAACGGCTCAAGAAGACCTTTCATGGTTGATTTTAAGGATTCATAATGTTTACCGTTCTCGATCACGGATGTGTCGATCTTGAAATCCAGATCCGATGAAGTAAGTTTTTTTTCTCTGAAGCTGGAAGATCCGGGAGAAAAAACTCTTTCTACGAGTTCTAATCTTGAAGGGTGGATGATCAGGTCATGATACATTGTTTTCCTCCGTTTCTTATGAAAAAAACGGGGGCATAATATACCTTTTCCGGTATCGCCCCCATAAATCCTTTCTGCTATGCTGCTGAAGGTATTCGGAAGCTGTTATTCAGTTTTCCAGCTCGGTGAACCGTTATCAACATAACCTGCATTCTCATCGTCTTCAATCCCGAATAAAAATTTCTTTTGGAACAAACCTCTTTCATAACCCTTGAAAGTGCTGTTCTCATTGATGGGTGATTCGATTTTAACGCTTACAGTGTCAATCTTAATAATCTTTGTATCATACACGAAAGCAATATCGGAAAGAAATTTAATATTGGTGTCTTTTTTCATCTCTTCCGCAACATCGGAACCGGGATTGGAATCGAACAATATCTGAAATCTGTTAGTCTCAGAGAAATTCTTTTCAGATTCATAATCAGGAGAGTCGATAGATTTCTCGATCTTGTCGTCGTACTGGTCCTTAGAAACCAGGTCTCTAAGCTGTTCGGCGAAATATTTTGTGAATAATTCTCTTTTTGCCTCGTCTGTTGAATAAGTTGAATCGCCGTCCATTTCATATTCCCTAACGAGGTCGGCAACTTTTCTTTCAGATTTAAGTTTTATAATGTTCAGGAAATAATTTTTCACGGTAATATTTTCTGTAATATCAGTTACTTCGTTGTCTTTGATCAGGGCTGCGACTTTTTTACTGGCTTTATTGAAGAAAGTAACGGTCATTCCTACTTTTGCTGTGAGATTGAAATTCACTTTGAAAGGGTCAAGAGTGCTGGGGCAGAGGTAAGGGGTTTTGTCATCTTCAATATCTGAGAAAACATATCTTGCCATATTGACTTTCTGTTCTACAAGGTTTGGATCTTTATCAACAGTGATCGTGATTTTTTCTTTTGAAATAAAATCCCAAAAAATATCCTTTTTGCCTTTGTAATTTGCTATAGCTTCAATAGGTGAAGGACTTGAAAGTTTTATTTTTTGAGCTTTTAGATTTAGTTTAGGATTCCTAGGAAGAAGATCTATCGTTACCGATTTGCCGGCATTATAAAGAACTTCCGTCTCGTTCTCGGATGATTTATAATATTTTTCTTTGAGAGATCTGTAGAAATCTTTGTATTTGTTGTCCTTGAGGAACGTTTCAATCTGATCGGCGTCCGAATCCATTATGATCTCAGGATTGGGGCATCCCAAAATTCCCAGAAATTCTGTGAATTTACTCTTGTCTTCGATGTTATCAGGTTTTGCAGTTCCGTTAGTAAGCACATTGAGGTCGCTGAAGTGTTTAACCTGAGTAAACGAAACCCTGACCTTTGATGTATCGATGTCAAGGATCTCGACATCTACATCCGGCGCATTTAATTTGAGATTGTTAAAATTCACAGCATAATCGAAAACTTCCTTTAGATCTTTGCTGAATGAACCTTTTTCCTGCATGTAAAGAATTTCGCAGTCTGACATTTCGATCATCCTTTTTCTCGCAAGCTCTTTTCTGTCTGCCTGCTCGTTCCACATTCTTCTCGGTAATTCTATTGACATGACAAGAAGAATAAATGCGACCGCGGCTACTATCTTAAGAATTACGCCGCCTTTTTTTGATATGAAACGCATCTTCATGACTCCATTTTATTTAAAAAATAATTTTATCAGCCACAGCAGAGTATTTTTTCTTTCCAATACCCTTAACCTTCATCAGGTCTTCCTTGCATTCGAATCTACCGTTCTCTTTACGGTATTTTATTATCGCTTCCGCCGTCTTTGTTCCTATTCCTTTCAAAGTACAAAGTTCTTCTTCCGAAGCGTTGTTTATATTAACAAGTTTTTCCGTGACAGTCAAATCATTAATTATATTTTTTTCAGTGCTGATTTCTTGACTGTCAGCTTCAATTATGTTCAGGTCTGAGCTGTTTTTAACAAAGTCCGTTCTCTCTCCGGACCCTGTTTTCTCAACAGCATTTATCTCAGGAACATTGACAAAAGACAGTCTGAAAAGAAACATCGCAAAAACAAAGATAAATACACTTATCGATCCGCGATATGCTCTTTTGTAAGGTTCACTGTCTTTTATTGACGGTCTGTTCTCTTTCATTCGAAAAATCTGTCTTTTATTTTTTCGAAGAATCCTTTTTCGGCAGATTTCGGTTTAAGTTCTTCAAGGTCGTTAAGACTGTCGAACATATCCCTGGTCTTTTTTGAAAGTTTGCCGGGTACCCATATAGTTATCCTGACAATAAGATCACCGTTGCCGTAGCCGTTCAGAACAGGCAGACCTTTTCCCTTCAGCAGAAGCTTTTTGCCTGATTGAGTTCCTGACGGGACCTTTAATTTTACTTTGCCTTCGATCACCGGAACTTCGATTTCGGTACCAAGCACTGCCTGAGGTATACTGAGCTGTAGGTCATAATAGAGGTTTTCTCTGTCTCTGTGGAAATATTTGTGCTCCTTTTCCTGAATTATAACGATCAGATCTCCGCCCGGACCGCCTCTTTTTCCTGCGTTACCTTCACCTGACAGAGTGAGGTACTGGCCTTCGCTTACACCGGCTGGTATAGTAACGGATACTGTATTATCTTCCCTTACTCTGCCCTCTCCCGAGCACATAGGACATTTTTCCAGAATCACTTCGCCTGTTCCGTCGCAGTGATGGCAGGGGGAAACATTAACGAACTGACCGAGAATTGACCTCTGGACAGTTCTTATTTCACCTGTTCCTGAACATGTTGAGCATTTTGATTTGGAAGATATATTTTTGGCTCCGGAGCCGTTGCAGCTGGAGCATTTAACATATTTATTCAGCTTGATCTTTTTTGTTGTTTCACGGGCTATTTCTTCAAGAGTCAGCTTGATAGATATCTGAATGTCAGTACCTTTTTTCAGACCTGATGAGCTTCTTCTGCGTGACGAACCTCCAAAACTTCCTCCGAAGAACTGTTCGAATATTGATTCGGCGTCTCCAAAATTAAAACCGCTGAAATCGAACCCGCCGCCTCCGGAACCGCCTCTGACGCCTTCATGGCCGAACCTGTCATACTTAGATCTTTTATTGTCATCTGAGAGTA
>DAIMKZ010000063.1:0-12284 GCA_036721445.1 Candidatus Delongbacteria bacterium | reverse complement strand
TGCCTGCGGTTCTCAAGGGACTTCTGGCCTTCGTGCTTGTCGTAAAACCCATGGGCTCGTTCTCCGGGCTTTCCGGAGGCGTGGCGCTGGCTTTCGTCATGTTCCCCATAATCGCCAGGGCGACCGAAAGCGCGCTGATGAACATCCCGTGGTCGATCAGGGAAGCAGGGCTCGCTATCGGCCTGCCCAGATGGAGAGTAATACTCTCTACTATCATCCCGGCGGCTAAAGTAGGTCTCGTAACAGGATTTCTGATAGCGTTCGCAAGGGCCGCCGGAGAGGCGGCGCCGCTGGTTTTCACATCGTTCGGCAACAATTACCTGCCGGTCAAGTGGACAGGCTGGATATTCGGCCCGGTAGACACACTGCCCCAAAGGCTGTACAACCTGGCTATCAGCCCGTACGAGCACTGGCACGGAATGGGATGGGCGGCGGCGATAATCCTTCTGGTCGTGATCATAGCGTCTTTCGCGGCGGCAAGATTTTTCATAAGAGATAAAAAACAGGGATAGAGATGGACAATGTTATTGAAAATAAATTAAGGCTCGAGACCATAGGACTTTCCGTTTTTTACGGAGATAATCCGGGCGTAAAAGATGTGAGCCTTAAGATCTATGATAAAAAAGTTACGGCGTTCATCGGACCTTCAGGATGCGGAAAGACCACTTTTTTAAGAGCGCTCAACAGGATGCACGACCTTACCAGAGGCGCAAAAGTGACCGGAAAAGCTCTCATTGACGGTCAGGATATATATGATCCCAAGCTCGATCCGGTGATCATCAGAAGGAAGATAGGAATGGTATTCCAGAAGCCTACACCCTTCCCCACCATGTCAATTTACGATAATGTGGTAGCGGGTCTTAAACTTGTGGGCATCAGGGACAGAAAGCTTCTTGACGAGGTCTGTGAAAGATCTCTGCGCCAGTCGGCTCTGTGGAATGAAGTAAAGGACAGGCTGAAAACGCCGGGCGGAAGTCTGTCGGGAGGTCAGCAGCAGAGACTTTCGATAGCAAGAGCGCTCGCGGTGGAACCTGAAGTGCTTTTAATGGACGAGCCTACCAGTTCACTTGACCCTCAGTCGACAAACAGGATCGAAGAACTCATCGGCGAACTAAAAGATCAGGTGACCATCATAATCGTGACTCACAACATGCAGCAGGCTTCAAGGGTTTCGGATTATACGGCATTCTTCTATATCGGCAGCCTGATAGAATACAACAAAACAACCAAAATATTCACAAGCCCGGACCAGAAACGGACAGAGGAATACATAACCGGACAATTCGGATAGGAGTAAAATATGTCAAAATACCTGCAGAACGAACTTACCAAGCTTAAAAAGAAATTCTACGAGCTATGCGCCGTCGTCGAGGAAGACGTGAGAGACGCGGTCAGATCGGTTTACGAAGGTGATGTCAAGCTGGCCGAAAAAGTTATTGACAGGGACCGCCAGATAGATATGACCGAGATCGAGATCGAGGAGGACTGCTTAAAGCTCCTGGCTCTATATCAGCCCGTGGCAATAGATCTCAGGCTCATAATATCAATGCTCAAGATAAACTCCGACCTTGAAAGGATTGGCGATCTGGCAGTGAACATTTCCGAGAGGAGTATTAAGATCATCAGCCTCAACAGAAAGGACGATTCTTTCGATTTCACCGATATGTGCGAAAAAGCGCTCCTGATGGTCAAGAACAGCATAGACTCGATGATAGACTTCGATATGAAGAAAGCGGAATCGGTCATTGAAGCCGACGATGAAGTTGACAGACTTCACGAGGCGGTTTTCGGCAAAGTTAAGAAAGCTCTGGAAAAACAGCCGGATAATTTTGAGCTTCTTTCACAGTATCTGACCATATCAAGATCACTTGAAAGAATAGGCGATCACGCAACAAATATAGCCGAAGATGTGGTCTATATGATAAACGGGACCATCGTGAGGCATCAGGGATATTAAATATTCAAATATGATAAAAGATGTTGAATAGTTTCCGGTTTTCAGTTATATATAACTTCAATTAAACAAGGTAGAGATTTTGAAAATATATCTTCTGAAACTTCCTTTAATTGCGGTGTTCGTTCTGGTCTCCATGCTTTCCAAAGACGAAATAAAAGAGGATTTTGATTTTGACAAATATGATCTTGCAGGCAAATTCAAAAGGATAATACCTGAAGCCGTATCTGTAGAAAAGGCGAATTATCTGAACTCTTGGTCAAAAGTATATGACAAGAACGGAAATGAAGCCGGCAGGTACTTCCTCTCATCCCCTTTCTGCGACGACATAATAGGATATGGTGGAAGTATAAGTCTTGCGGTTCTGGCGGATGAAAATGAAAAGATCACCGGAGTGTCGATCATAAGTCACAGAGAAACACCGGCCTGGATTTCCGGCCTGGAAAACATCGGATTTTTTAATTCATGGAACGGCAAAACACTTGCGGAACTTCAAGATACGAAAGTTGATGCCGTGTCAGGAGCAACATATACCAGTAATGCCGTCGCAAAAATCATTAGCAAAAGAACGGCTATTTTTACAGGAAATGCAGACTATGTAAAATCTACTCCGAGAACGGAAACCTCGCTGTTGAAGTCTCCATATGAAGTAGTTTTATATCTTATTCTATTTATATCATTATTAGGAATATACATAAAAAAAATAAATAAGTTTAGAATATTTATTCAAATTATATCTATTATATTTTTTGGTGTAATATCTGGTAAATTTATTTCGATCTATTTTCTCGAAAGTCTTTCATTGAACGGAATAAGCATCTTAACATCCTGGACAACAGTCATCCTTCTCTTTCTTTCAGTTCTCGTTCCCCTTTTTTTCAACAAACATTATTACTGTTATTACATCTGCCCTTTCGGCGGAGTTCAGACCATCCTTGCAAAAATACCGGTAAAAAAGATCGTTCCCGGTGCTGGGGTTATAATTTTCTTAAGGAGGCTCAGGCTCTTAATTTTCATCTCCCTCCTTATAGCCGTTTCCACTTCGGTAAATATAAACATGACTATAATTGAACCGTTTTCGGTATTTATATTCTCATCCGCCTCAATAATAACGATTACAGGCAGTATAATTATATTCATTGCTTCGGTTTTTATTAAAAATCCGTGGTGCGTTTACTTCTGCCCCACCGGCCAGTTCTTCGATCTTCTCAAGGACGGTGTTCCGTTGAAGGGGCTTCGTTCATCTCACCCCAAAAATGCCCGATCTCTCTGACGGCTTTATAATATTCATCGATATTTATAGGTTTTACGACATAAGCGTTCACGCCGGCTTTGTAGGAGTCCGAAATGTCCTTTTCGTAATTGGACGAGCTGAACATTATTATCGGGATGTTCTTCAGCACACTGTCCTTTTTTACTGCGTACAGAAGCTCAATGCCGTCCATTTTGGGCATCTTCTTGTCCAGAATAATAAAACCCGGATATTCAGGCTCTCTGTCCGCGAACTTCCCTCTGCGGAAAAGAAAATCAAGTCCTTCAGCCCCGTCGTTGACAACGACGACCCTGCCGCTGAACCCGTGCTGGAGCGCCCGCAGCGTCAGCTCCACGTCGTTCTGGTCGTCTTCAACCAGCAGTATGAATTTTGACCTCATATTTCCCCCTGTAATTTTGGTAAAGTAAAATAGAATGCCGCGCCTTTACCGGTCTCTCCTTCCGCTCTTACTTCTCCCCCGTGACGCAGTATTATTCTTTTGACTGTAGCAAGGCCAATGCCTGTACCGTGAAATTCCTTATCAAGATGCAGTCTCTGAAAAACACCGAATAACTTATTTGTATACTCAGGATCGAAACCGACACCGTTATCCTTAATAAAGAATTCGTAACAGTCCTCTTTTTCATTACACCCAATTTCTATTTTGGGATCAATGTTCTTGCTGCTGTATTTGACAGAATTATCTATAAGATTCTCCCATACGAGCGTCATAAGTGTTCTGTCCGCACTGACAGCAGGCATTTTCACGATCTTCCATTCAGCTTTAGAATATTCCGGATTCTGCTGATATTCATTTTTTAGTTCATCAATTATTCTGTTCATGTCCAGTTCTATAATGTTCAATTCAATTCTTCCTGTCCTTGACAGCCTCAAAAGGTCGTCAATGAGTTTCTCCATTTTCCCTGTTGCCTCCTCAACTTTCATGAGAGACTCCGAAGCTTTTTCAATGCTGCCCGAAGACAGATTTTTCCTTGTTATATCAGAGAAACCGGAAATATGCCTCAAAGGTGCTCTTAAATCGTGCGAGACGGAATAACTGAAAGATTCAAGCTCTTTGTTAGCGTTCTGAAGCTGTCTGGTTCTTTCCTCTATTCTCTGCTCAAGTATTTGATTGAATTTTTTTAACCGCTTTTCGTTCTCTTTTTTTTCTGTTATATCTCTGAATATCGACTGAAATATCCCGTCACTCATCATTTTTGTTTTCATTTCGATGTTTACAACAGAACCGTCAGGTCTTTTTATATCCCGTTCGTTGATAACGGTTTTACCCTCTCTCAACAGGTCAAATCTTAAAGGTGCTTTCTTCAGACTATCTTCCGTAAAAGGTATTACTGTAACGAATTTACCTGCAAGCTGATCGCGCTTCATTCCAATCAGTCTGCAGGCCATTTCGTTCGCTTCGATTATGTAGCCTTCGTTCGATCCGAGAAGTATGCCGTCAGCTCCGAACTCAATAATATTCCTGAATTTCGCTTCCGACGCTCTCAGTTCTATATTGTGCCTGACCTCATCATTTCTCTCTTTTCTCTTCTCTCTGATATAATTTATGACGACAAATATTAGTCCGGCTAACAGGATCAGCGATATTGCGGACAGAATTGACCTTTCATACTTCCATCTGCTGTATAAATAGTGAGAATACAGGAACCCTTCAATTTTAAAATCAGTTTTAATTAAACCAAGCCTCTGGAACGTATCGGCAATATGGATCCACCGGCCCGGGTTCATGTGTCCTATTTCCACTATATCCGGGAACATCAGTTTTTTCATCTGCGAGTATTCGTAAAGAAGGTTTTCTTTCTTTAAAGACGGGTTATACCTGCTTATGATGAGTTCCGTTATCTCTTCGGGATTTGCCATTGCGTATTTCCAGCCTTTAAGGCTGGCGTCTCTAAATGCTGTAACTTTTTCGAGATCTTTTTTTATTTCTTTTTCGGCAGTAAAAAGACAGTCCCCGTAAAAATCTATTCCGTAAGTCATCGGCCTGATGTATGAAAATACTCCTTCTTCCTGATTGATTACATAAGACATATCAGTTATATAACCCGAAGCGCCGTCTATATTTCCTTTTAGCAACGCGTCGTAATTCCCGTTAAAAGGTATGATATTGACCTTATCCAGCACCCCTTCGCTTATGAGCATGGCTCTGATCTCGACATTTTTCTCTCCGAGCATGATCGTTCTGCCGGCCAGATGTGAAGGATTCTCGATCCCGTTTTCCGATTTAACAATAAGGGCTACCGGAGAATGCTGAAATACCGCTGCGAGCACCACTACCGGATTTCCTTCAGACCTGTCAACAATGATCGACGGTGTCTGAACTCCGTATTCAGCTCTTCCTGATACAACTTCCTTCATCACATCGGTGTCAACTCCGCCTTCGATAATGTTCACATCAAAGCCGGCCTCGTCATAGTAACCCTTTTCTTTCGCCGCATAGTAGCCGGCGAACTGGAACTGATGGAACCAGCGCAGCTGAAGGTTTACCGCGCATTTTTGTTCCGATGCCGACATCACGCCGGTCATAACAGTAACAGCAATGATAAATATTTTTATTACAGTTTTCATTTTAAGTCCTTTTTATCGCAAGGCAGCGTAAAATAAAATGCGGCTCCCTTGCCGGGATCGCCTTCCGCCCTGATCTCTCCGCCAAGTCTTCGGATAATTCTGGATACTATGGCAAGTCCTATTCCGCTTCCTGGAAAATCTTTTTCCAGATGAAGTCTGGAAAAAGGCCTGAAAAGTTTTGCCGCCATACTCTGGTCAAATCCTATCCCGTTATCTTCTATATGAAATTCGTAAAAGCCTTTTACTTGCTTGTGACCGATCTCGATCACAGGTGTCTTCGTGTTGGCCGTATATTTAACGGAATTATCTATAAGATTCTGCCAAACGATACATATCAGGTTCCTGTCAGTTCTGATAGGGGGAAATTCAGGGATGATCCAATTTATCCTCTTATCATTGTAGAAGGATATTATCTCATCTATAATACTGCCGGAATCTGTTTGGGAAATATTCAGTTCCTGCCTTGAAGTTCTGGACAGCTTTAAGAGGTCATCGATCAGTCTTTCCATTTTGCCGGCGGAAGATGATATCTTTAAAAGAGTCTGTTCCATGCTATCCGTTTTACCGGACCGGATATTTTTATTAAGTATATCGGCGAATCCGTAAATATGTCTCAAAGGTGCTCTGAGATCATGAGATACCGAATAGCTGAATGATTCAAGTTCTCCGTATGCTTCTTCAAGTTCGGATGTCCGTTCTCTGATCTTCTGTTCAAGAGACTCGTTGATCCTTTTAATCTCTTTTTCAGCCTCCACCCTAAATGTTATATCACGAACGATCGCCTGCAGGAATTTCTTTCCTTTTAGAACGACTTTATTAAGTGAAACCTCCGCGTCAAAATCCGCGCCTGTTTTCTTTCTGTGTCTCCAGTAGAACCTCTGCGGCCTTCCGGACAGTGCTTCATTTATATGCTCAAGCGCTGATGAAACACTGTTCGATCCGTCAGGCTGAACCGGAGGAGAGAACTCCATCGGTTTGTGACCGATCATTTCATTTCTGTCAGAGCATTCGAACATTTTAACTGCCTGCTCGTTGCATTCAACAAAAGTGTCGCCGTCCATTAGATATATCGCATCATTTGACTCTTCGAATAATGTTCTGAACTTCTCCTCGTTTTCCTTCAGGGTATTCTCTGTCCTTTTCTTCTCTGTAATATCCCTGTATATTGACTGATAGCTGCCGTCATCCATCATCTTAGTTTTCATTTCTATCATTATCACAGAGCCGTCTGTTCTTTTTATCTCTCTCTCGCTGATCACGGTCTTTCCCTGCTTTAAAAGGTCGAATCTCATCGGGGATCTTTCAAGGCTCTCCTTTGTGAAAGGCATTTTGCTTATATGAAGCTGCAGCATTTTTAATTTACTCATACCGAAAAGTTCGCATGCGGCCTGATTGGCTTCAGTAATATAGCCTTCGTGTGAGCCGAGAAGTATCCCGTCGGCCGCGAACTCTATCGTTCTTCTGAACTTATCCTCAGATTCTTTCATAGCTTTCAGATAGATATCTTTCTCTGTAATATCCTCAGCCGTAACGATCATTCCGTCGTATATGCCGTTCCTGATCAGCGGAGTGAGCCATCCCCTGTGAACAAAACCTTTCCCTTTTGAGTCTTTCAGCCTGACCTCGTATTCGCCGGGAAAGAGGTTCCGTTTTACTTTTCTGTAAGATTCAAGAAATTCCTTATTCCCCGGTTTATCAATATCTTTAAAAACATTCAATCCTGTAAACTCTTCAATCGAAGCTCCGGCTATAGCTGTCATGGCTTTATTCATGTAGATTATATTATCCTCTTTGTCCGTGACCCACACGCCCGAAGGCAACTCGTCAAGAATGTTTTTGTATAAACCTATCATATAATTTGCTCCGTTAAAGGAATAGTAAAACAGAAACATGCGCCTTTTCCCTCTCCGCCGGATTCAGACCTTACCGTACCGCCATGCCTGTAAATTATTCTTCTTACATTGGCAAGTCCTATACCTGTACCGGGAAATTCCTTTTTCGAGTGAAGTCTCTGGAATACGCCGAACAGCTTATCTGAATATTTCATGTCGAATCCGGCTCCGTTGTCTTTTACAAAATATTCGCAGGTTCCTTTTTTCGACTCGAAACCTATCTTTATTACAGCTTTGTCTTTTTTCGAAGTGTATTTGACAGCGTTATCAATGATATTGAGCCAGACAGCTCTTATAAGATTTTCATCACAATCGATATCTGGAATATCAGCGATCGTCCATTCAATATTTCTAGACTGATTTTCTTTTACCATCCTTTCTTTTATCTCAAGTACAATATCTTTCATTTTAACTTTTTTCACCTTGATCTCGGTCCTTCCCGTTCTTGAATAATTTAGAAGGTCGTCGATCAGTTCACCCATGCTTTCAGCGCTTTCTCTTATCTTCTCAATATCATATACTGCGTCCTGTACTTCACTATTTCGAACCGCGTCCTTCAGAAGTCCGGCAAACCCGAGAATATGCCTTAGCGGAGCCCTGAGATCATGAGAAACTGAATAGCTGAAAGCTTCAAGCTCTCTGTTTGAAACTTCCAGATCTCTGGTTCTTTCCTCGACTCTTTTCTCCAGAGAATCGTTAAGCTTCTTGATCTCGAGTCTGGCTTCTTCCTTTTCGTTTATCTCATGTTTTAGATCTTCAATAAGATTCAATTCCGCCAGCCTGCTCTTTTTCAGATCATCAAGCGCCTGTCTGAGATCCTGCTCCTTTTTCTTTCTTTCAGTTATGTCAATATTGAATTCAGCTACGACACGCCTACCGTTCACTTTCTCTTTGAGCATTATGGTATGTACCGCGACGTGCCTGTCTTCCTTAACAAGGTATTCTTCGTTCACTTCAGTGTTGCCGGTTTTAAGTACTGACGGAATACCGCATGTTGCACAAGGATGCTCTCTGTCCATAAAGTATTTGTAGCATTTCTTTCCGGAATGATCCCCCAGAACTTTTGTCCACACCGGGTCAACATATATTACATTATAGTCCTCATCGATCAGATCGAAACCGGTATTCGTCGCACCAAGAACGTATTCGAACTGGGTTTTAAGATTCTTTATTTCGTTCTCATTGTTCTTTCTTTCGGTAACATCACGGGCTACACCTATTATCTCAATGATCTTACCGTTCTTATCAAATACCGCCTTGTCGGCCCAACCTAACCATTTCCACCCGTTAACGGTCATGGCTCTCTGTTCAACATAACAGTTATATGGCGGATTATAAAGTTTCTCCATTTCTTTTAAAGTCGCTCCAACATCTTCCTCATGAACAAGAGGCAAATATTTTTGTCCTATAAGTTCCTCTTCTTTTTTCCCGAATGCTTTACAGTAGCTTGGACTAACATAAACAAAGCGGCCTTCGAGATCTATCTTTACAACGAGGGTATCCTGGTTTTCAATAAGAAGTCTGTATTTTTCTTCAGACGCTTTTAACCTCTCACCGGATTTTTCAGCTATAAAGAGATACATGATGACAAACAAAAAATACGGTTCGAAAAGCTCAATAAAATCCTCGTAAGGATCAAGTATATCGGATATCTCAAGCCATTCGAGCGAATTACTTAAATAATGAAAGCATAGGATAATGAGGTACATTACAGTCGCTTTTAAAAACGGCGGGAATTCAATATTTTTTCTTTTCAAAATGATCATACCTGCAGACAGTGTGAAGATCAGGCACAATAAATCAATAAAACCGATCATTTCTCACTCCCTTTTCTTTCTCCGGAAGAATAAACCCAAACAAAAAACATCACTGAAGAGATTAATCGGAAAATATGTTCGGCTGTATTTATGATCTCTTCAAAGAAAAAACCTTCGATTATCGTCAGTACGCTGCTTATCAAGAGCAGAATCATTGCGGTCAGGAAATACTTTTTCCTTGGAAAACCTAACAGTTTCTTCCTGTTGATAAAATAAAAGATCATGACCAGAGTGAAAAGCAAAAATGTGATTATTTCATTTTCCTGTACCAATTTTCATCCTATTCGTTTGTTATATATTTTGGTTCTTTTCCTAAGGTTTTTAACAGAGCATTGATCTCTTTTTTAAGCTCTATCATCTTCAATTCCCTGTCCACCATAAGCCTGTTCGTTCTTTCAAGCTCTTCTGATTTTTCCCTAATTTCCATTTCTGCTGTCTTACTCACTGTAATATCGGTAACGAATCCCTCTATGAACCTGACATCTCCATTCTCGTCGTATATACCCTTACCCTTTTCCAGTACCCATTTCAGTTTGCCGTTACGGTCAGTGAGCCGGTATTCAACATTAAAATGCTGCCTGTAAACAACAGCCCTTTCTATTGTGTTCTTGAGCAGAGGCACATCCTCCGGGAATACAAGATCTGAATATCTCAGATCGCCGCCGATAAGTTCTTCAGGCATATAACCTGTTATTTCATTTGATCCTAATGTCGAATATGAAAGCGACCATTTTCCGTCGTTTACGCACCTGTAAACCATTCCGTTCAAGTTGGAAATAAGAGAGTTCAGAAACCTCTCATTCTCTTCAACCCTGTACCTTATTGAGTACTTTTCCGTAACATCAGAAAAAACGAGGATCATTCCGTGTATAATGCCTTTTTCATCCTTTATCGGTGCCGCCGAGTCCGATATCTGATATTCTTTCCCGCCCTTTGAGATCAGAAGAGTATGATTTGCAAGTCCTACTGTATCTCCGTTTTTTATCACTAATTCGACGGGATTAAGTACTTCCTTTCTTGTTTCTGAGTTCACTATCCTGAAAATTTCTTTTATATTCTTTCCGGAGGCTTCAGAGACTTTCCATCCCGTCAGGTTTTCTGCGGTCTTGTTCATTATCGTTATCAGACCGTTGCGGTTTGTAGCTATAACTCCGTCACCGATGGACTCCAGAGTGATCCTCAGACTTTCCTCACTCTCTTTCAGTGAACCGGTTTTTTTCTTTATCTCGTTCCTCAAATAGCGGTTCGCGAGTATTATAACCACTACTATGGTGCAAAGCCCGATAAGAATTGTCCAAAGCCATCCCGGTATTTTAAACTTATACGGCCTCGCTCCGAAAAAGTGATCAAAAGCCTTATAGTAAACTGAATTTTTGTCGGCTTTCATTTCAAAAATTCTCTCATCGATCCTTTTAATGATATCGTTGGAGTACGGTGAATTTATTTCCATAGCGTACTGCATCTTCGCGGGCTGAAGTATTATCGGAGTCTTTGCGACCGAGTATTTAGTTTCGTTTAATACCCCGAAATCCTTATCAACGATCCCGGCTTCTATTTCATTTCTTTTCAGTGCTGTAAAGATATCTTCATAGCTGTTCATCTCTATTACATACGCATTAATAGAAAAATCTTTTAAAAGCTTTTTCAAACCTTCGGGACCTTCCAGATCAAAACTGTTCCTGAGACCCGCGATCTTCTTCCCTTCAAGGTCAAGAACAGTATTTATCTCCGAACCTTTCCATGCATAGATCCTGTTCCAGCTCAGATAAACTGTTTCTTCATTGAAAATATATTTAATTTCGCGTTCAGGCGTAACTCCCGTGTCAGGCATAATATCGATCTCTCCGGTTTCCAGCCTGTGCAGACATTCATCCCACGATCCGTAAACCCATTCGATCTCCCAGTTTTCTTTCCGGGCTATTTCAACAGTGATTTTGTGCCAGAGACCGTCAACATCGCCTTTGTCGTTCAAAAATATCTTGGGCGGATTATCATACACTCCCACTTTTAAAGCGGCGGCAGGAAATGCGCAAATAATTACTGATATAAGCAGAAAAGCTTTCGCAAAATATATTCCCATAATGTCTCCAGGCGATATTTTATAAGGTTAATATAACTAATGTAGCGGCAAATTCAAGATAAATAATAATTCTTTTTTTTATCGTCGCAAAAAGTGATTTGATTACATATATTACAATCTTAAGTGAAATTCAGGAAAAAAAAATGAGATATTTCCCGATATTCTGCATACTTTTAATAACGACCCTCCTCTTGCCTTTCGGTAAGAATAAAGTACAGCATCATGATTTCGACTGGAAATTCATTGAGACAGACCACTTCAGGATCTACTATTATCAGGGTGGCGGTCATCTTGCCGATTTCACTGCCGAAATGGCTGAAAGGTCGCTGGAACGGCTTAGAAAAGATATGATGTATATTCCCAAATCCAAGATACATGTAATAGTTTACAACTCCCACAACCATTTCGAGGAAACAAATGTAATGGGCGGGATACCTGAAGAATCCGTAGGCGGCTTTACAGAATTCTTCAAGAACCGGGTCGTTGTGCCTTACGAGGGAAACTGGGAGGGATTCAGACATGTGATCCACCATGAGCTCACTCACGCGATAATGAACCAGATGCTTTTTCAGGGCAATTACCAGTCGATAGTTTCGGGTTTGGCGAATATGAACATGCCGCTCTGGTTCATAGAAGGGATCGCAGAGTATGAAAGCCGGGGCGGGTGGGACAGCGAATCAGACCAGACGGTGAGGGACGC
>DAIMKZ010000062.1:0-12356 GCA_036721445.1 Candidatus Delongbacteria bacterium | reverse complement strand
GAGGCCTTTATTTTGATCTTCGATCCGAAAAAATCTTTGAGGAATTTTATATCGCCGATTTTAGCTCCGTCGCCTATAAATCCGGTAGAGGTTTTTATATAATCGACGCCGTTGTCAATCAGCGATCTGGTAATTCTGTCTAGTTCCGGCCTGGTAAGTAAAGAGGTCTCTACTATGACCTTGAAAATCTTGCCGCCGCACGCTTTTCTGTATAAAGACAGCCTCCTGTTAATTTCCGTCCATGAATTATCCTTTATGAGGCTGTTATCTATGACCAGATCAAGTTCGTCAGCACCATTCTCAACAGCATCGGTTATTTCGAAAAGCTTCGTTTCCGGAGTGGAGTAGCCCAGAGGAAAGCCTATCACTGTGCATACTTTCAGCTTTGAGTCTTTTTTATTCTCTGTGGCGTATCTGACGAATGAAGGGGGCACGACTATCACCGGAAGTCCGTATTCCGAGCAGAATTCTATATTGTCCCTGATGTTTATTTTCGTCATGCCCTGCCTGAGAGCCGTATGTTCGAGGTGGCTTTCTATATACATTACTTGAACAGCATCATTTTATTAGTGTGCGAATATTTTCCCGAGCTTACAGTGTAAAAATAAACTCCCGATGAAACCGAAGATCCGCTGTCGTTCCTTCCGTCCCAGATAAATGACCGGCTGCCTCTTTCAAGCATTCCGTCATAGAGAGTTCTTACTTTCTGCCCGTTAGAATTGAATATTAAAAGCGAGGTAAGTTCTTTTTTCGAGTTGTCGAATCTGATGACAGTGGAAGGATTGAACGGGTTCGGGTAATTCTGATAAAGTTTTGTAGTTACCGGCAGTACTTCATCAATATCCGTCTGCGTAACTGTCCATGACCGCGTGTCTTCATCATACGAGTCGCTTACAGTAACGGTCACAGTATAATCTTCCGGCCAGCCGAATATTCCGCTGAAATACGGATCGTTCCCGGTCTGTTTGATATCGCCGTTCACCGACCATCTGTAAGTAAGCTCCGATGCGCCTGTGTCATCATCTTCAACTTCGATCGAGAAAGCCACAGGGCAATCGTCATTTATAGTGAATGAAGTTTCAGCGGGGTAATATGAGACTATGACCGGAGCGGATGTCTTTAATGTACCGGTTATTCCTACATTATCTATCCCGCCGCCGCCCATGGACCATTTAAAATAATCCTCAATAAAAAAAGCTAACTGAGTAAAATTCGAAGCCGTAGCTTCGGCGGGTATATTTATAGTTCTGTGCGTCCAGTCCGGTGAATCGGCAAGTTCTTCAATAAGCATCCATTCCTGATCTATGCCTGTCCTGTACATGACCGTTATATCGCAGAAATAGTCAAAATCCCATTCGTTGGTCAGCATGTAGTCAAAATCGAGAGTTACCTGATCGAACGAGCTTATATTAAATAGAGGAGTGACGGCATGATCCCTCACGACAGTTTCATTTCCCGCAAGATCGGGGTTGGCAAGTAAAAAAGTTGTGGTATTGCCTGAATAATCACAGTATTCCGAGCTATAAGATATATCGCCCGCGAGCCATCCGGAAAGATCTCCTTTGACTGTCCAGCCTGAAGTTCCGTCTTCAAAATCAATGAAGTAGGGCAGGGTCGACGGTTCAGAAGGCATAGCCTGTACCGGAGATGAGGATATTTCGCCCGTAAAAGTTCCCGAGAATTCTGCGGCTATAGTGTAAGTATAGAGTGAGCCGTTAATCACATTTTCATCTGTAAATTCGGTTTCAGATATATCTGAGGCGTAAAGAAGGCCGTCTCTGTAAATGTTGTAGTTTAAGAACGATGTATCTTTGCGCGGCATTCCCGACCATGATAGTCTTACTATTCCGTCACCTGCGAAAGCAGAGACATTTTCTGGAACAAAAGTATTGCCGTCAACAAGTACGGAGACCGTTGTACGGCCGTTGTTAACCATCAGAACAGGCGGAGCGGGGTTGTAATATCTTCTGCCCGTTTCTCTGTCAACCACAGTTATCGAAATTATCTCTCCGTCGTATTTGTTGCCCGTATCGTTCTCGTCTGTCATAAAAAAGTACCTGAACGGCTGTGAAGGATCTATTTTCGCGACCGTTTCGGTTATATCTATCGTGAATTCAATATATTTGTCGAACTCAGTTCTTCCGCCCTGCGGATAATACTCTCCGCCCTGATAGTTCATGAACGGATAGTTTCCAGAAAAATCAGGCGTCTGGGCGTAAACATCCTGAGAAACGCCGGTATTTATCCTGTAAACATTGCGCTGTTCGTGCTTCATTTTGACTTCGAGAGCCCAGCGCGGTTCAGACAGTGCGGCGGGGTGTACCACGTCAACGAAACTGTAGAAAATACCTCCGTTCTCATGTCCGTCAGCCAGCAGCTTGTACATCTGGTAGATGAACCCGCCGTTCCCGAAAGTATCTCCCCAGCTGTTCGCGACTATCACCGCTCCGATCTCCCAGTCGCGCATATCAATAATTTTGTCTCCGTTGAGATCTACATCATTAGTGAACCTGCCGTCGCCGTTGTAGTCGTACCTGACGCTGTCATCATAACCCACATAGGTCATCGCGTGGTTAACTTCCGGACCCCATTTCGTTATGACCCTTTTGCCTGCTTCGTGTGTGCCTTCAGGAAGAGTCTTCTGAACATATGATGTAGCTCCGGCCGCGAAAACCGCCAGTCCGCCGTAAGGCGAACCTTCGAGATGATTGTGCAGCCAGTTTTTGAGCGTATTAAGGCCGTCTTCCGTGCCGACATCGATAGCATTATAGGAATCGACTCTGTTGAAATGTGCAGACGACCATTCGTTAATGCCTGAGATCCATCTCGAATTGCCTCCCGAAGCAAAATGCCCGCCGTATTCAGTTACATTCATAACCCCGACCGATTTTATGATATCCCATCCGTCGCCCCACCAGGAACCAACTTCGCCGCTTCCCTCGTTGAGGAAGTTATACGTAAAATGCGTAGGGTACTGATTATCGGTTAGCGAAGCGTCGAGGTCTCTGAGCCTGTTCATTTCATAAGTAAAGGTGTAGCCTGTTCCGGCTGCCTGAGAACAGCTTCCGCCGACCTGATTGAAGACGGGACGGAAATATTTGTGGACAGAGTTGTCGACCTTTGAAGGGAGTTCTTTCTGTTTTGAATAGCCGTTCGGAATAAAATCGAGGCTGTTCCTGCTGAAATCATCCGGTATTCTGAGTCCTCCGGCAATCCATGGTTCAGATTTCGTATCGGGATTGACATTCACAAGCTCAGCAAAAACCTGCGTAATTAGAATTAAAACTGCTGCGGTAATTGATCTTATGTACATTGACTTTTCCTTATTTTACAAGTAAAGATTTGTGGATAAAAGACCTGTTACCAGCTTTTAGGCTGATGTAGTACAATCCGGAAGGCAGCTGACGGTCGTTTTTATCTCTGCCGTTCCAGTTAAGTCTGTGATCCCCCGCAGGGAATTCCCCTTTAGCCAGAGTCCTGACGAGTGCGCCTTTAAGATCAAATATCTTTAGTTCGATCTCCGAATTCTCGGATAAACCGAATGTTATCGTCGTTTCTGGATTGAACGGATTAGGGTAGTTGCCGTATAGAGCTGCAGCTGAAGGCATTGTATTATCCTCAATAGAGGAAGGCAGCTTTTTCGATATTGTCACATCGTCAACATACCATCCATCGTAATTCCACAGGTAACCGTCAAGTGTAAAAGCTACGTACAAAGGATCGGGAAATTCCGTCAGCTCGATAGTTTCCTCAGAAGGCCCGTTGTCTGAATAATCCGCCGCGAACGACCATCCCGATTCGATCCAGTCGAATTTGTTGTCACTCAGCATGACCTTATATGTCAGTCCCGGCTCAAAACCGTCATAGAACTGCCTGAAAGATATATGAAGAGTATCTATACCGGCCGTTGAAATTGCAGGAGATACAAACATGCTCAGTGCATTATCGATATTTTCCATTTCAGCCTTCATTTCAGGAGCAGTTCCGCCTGCGTTCGACGAGCTGGAAGATATCCATCTCGGTGTCGCGCCGCCAGCCTGGAACTGGGTCCATTCATCCTGTGAATCAAAAGAAGTCGAGTATGGTGCCGCAGCCGGAGGGCTGTAAACAAAAGACGAGGTCGTTACTTGTGATGATTCTCCGTTCGTCGATCCTGTATAGTATGCGGATACCGAATAAGAATAGGTCTCGTTCTCTGTTACTGTCTGATCAGTGTATGCGGATGTTGATATATTGTCGGCCAGAAGTTCCGCATTCCTGTAGATCCTGAAATGCGACAGTGTGACTCCTGCCTGAGCTTCAGGGGCATTCCAGTTAAGCTCGATCTTACCGTAACCTGCGGCTGCTACAAGATCTTTCGGCGGTTTTACATTAAGCGCGATCTCAAAGGTGATAGTTTCACCGGCATAGCCGATATTTGTTATGTTTATCCCGCCCGCAGAACCGTTGGACAGGAAAGGATACGGGTTTGAATACTGGTTGAACTCGGTTCTGTTGAGTCCGGCGCTGAAAAGAGCGCTGCTGAGTTGTCCCGCGGCCGTAGTAGTTCCGTTGGGTCTGTAAATATAAACCTCGTCAGGCGGTCCGTCGGCATTCCCGTCATAAAGAGAGTTGATCCTGTATATCAGGATCCCGTTTTCGGATCCGGGTAAACTTGCCTCATAAAGTCCGGTCTGTTTTCTGTATTCCAGCACGAAGAATTCAGTAGATGAATTGGGAGAATTAATCCTGTAGATATTGCCTGACGGGTTTTGAAGAGGATTAAGAGTATACTGGCCTGCTTCCGATATAACGGGAACGGAGGTAATCCAGTCTCCGTATTTGTATTTCATCCATGCGCCCATGTACTGCGGCGGGTTCGAAGTGTCGTTCATGACATCCCATGCTCCAACGGCGTCAGGCGCGGTGTCATCATAATAGTGGTACAGGTCAGGTGCTCCGAGAGTATGAAAGAACTCATGGCAGATCACACCGACCGTAAAATAGGTCGTAGTGCCGGTAAGGTCAAAATTATAGTCGAAAACTCTTTTTTTGTTTATTATGACATTTCTGGTGTATAATGCCCATCTGTGAGGCCATAGGAGTGATGCCCAGGCACCGGGTGCTCCGCTGATGAGGAATACGATGTTGTCAACATATCCGTCTCCGTCGCTGTCTATGTCCAGATCTGAAGGTATTTCCTCCGCGACCGCATTGACCGCTCTTTCAAGAAGTGCGTGTTCTCTTTCTGTTCTTTCACTGTCGGACTGATATCCAGTCGGGTTGGACGATGCGTTGTAAGGCTGAAAATATGCTCTCGGATTAGCGTCCTGATAAGAAAGGTTCGTTGTGAAATCATCTACATGGGGGTAATAATGCGATACAACTGAAAGCTGTTCATAAGAGACTTCGTTAAAATAATGCCCCAATGACGGACCTTCCGGTTTATTGAAGTAAGCATCGTAATATGATCTCTGCCTGTTGAATATCGAAGAAGCCTCGTCTGAAAACCTGATAAAGATTACAAGGTTGTTAATAGTACCTGTAGTTGGAGCGTCTTTATCTTTTGGAATATCATATTTAAAAGCTTCGACCCTCTTTCCGTAAAGTTCGGGTGATATCTTTGCGCCGGGTTTAAGACCGGAAGCCAGAGGATCAGACTGCCCGAACCGCAAGCCGGAAGAAACGACCTCGTCACCGGATCTTACTCCGTAACAGAACCAGCCGTTCTTATCCTGTATCACTGTAAAATCATTACTGTCGTGAAGCCTGTTAAAGTATTCGTCACCCGTAGAAAAAAGATTTATCTCTGATCCGTCAGGCTGCGAAACGGTTACAGGGATATTTTTCAGGTAAGCTCCCAGGGCTGCAGCGGATATTGTGAGTAATATCGCCAAAACTATTTTTTTCATTAATCATCCTTATCGTTTATTTCAATCTAAGAGCATGATGAATATAATACATCATCCGTAAAAAATCTAATAAAATTATAAACAAAAACCTAAAAGAAATGTCATAAATTCCTTTGTAAATCGCCCGTGACTTTGATATATTAATGCCAGGAGGGTTCTATGAAGACAAGATATCCCGCCGTAGAGGGCTCGTTTTATCCTTCAGATGAAAAAGAGCTTGAAGCGATGCTGAAAAATTTCGACAGCAATGTCAGTTTTAAGAAAAAAGGAAGGCCCCGCGCGATCATTTCTCCGCACGCCGGACTGATGTATTCCGGACAGACGGCCGCCTGTGCGTTTAAGTTCGCGGAAGGTGAAAAATACAGATCGGCGGTCATATTCGCTCCCTCGCACAGGGTCGCTTTCTACGGTATAAGCGGCGCTGATTATGACGAATACAGATGCTGCGGGAAAAATTATAAGATCAACAGGGAGCTTCTGGAAAAACTTTCAAAGAATAACGGTATTTTATCGATAGATCAGGCCCATGAGCATGAGCACAGCGCCGAAGTTCAGCTTCCTTTTATTCAAAAATACCTCGATGTTCAGAGCATTGTCGTTTTTGTTTACGGTGAAACGGACTATATGAATTTATCGTATGTGATGGACGACATCATCAGCGAGAACAAGGATATTATAATAGTCTCTACCGACCTCAGCCATTATCATCCGTACGAAGAATGCAACAGGATAGATTCTGTCGTGGCTGAAGGGATAAAAAAACTCGATGCGGTCATGGCGGGAAAAGGTGAAGCATGCGGTATGCCGGGGATCCAGGCTGTGATAACGAGCGCGGTAAATAAAAATCTTAAGCCTGAAATTCTCGACCACAGAAATTCGGGCGATGTAATTAACGACAGATCGGGAGTAGTGGGGTATCTGTCGGCGGTGTTTATATAAAATGAGCAGGTTAAAATGAAACTGACGAGGGAAAAACTGCACGATATTTTCGGAATAGTATTCATAGTTATTGGACTGATAATACTTCTCGGGCTGATATCGAACTTTACCGGGCACGACGGCGAGACAGGAAAGATCATATCTGTAGGCACGGGACTTGAAGAGCTTATAAGAAAACTTTATTCTTTCACATTCGGTTTCAGCATTTTCTTTCTCATGCCAGTATTTTTGTTCTCTGAAGGTTATTGCTATGTTAAGATGAAATCTTTTATCGCGCATTTCAAGAATTTTGTCGTATTTCTGACGCTTTCAACCCTTTCTGCTTCTTCAATTGCGGTTTTCAGATACGGCAGGGATTTTAATTATTTTAATGACGAAAGCGACAAATGGGAGACTGTCGGCGCTATCGGTTTCAGAACGGGGCTTAAGCTCGTAAATATATTCGGATACGCGGGAACTGTCATTATAATTTTTGCTCTTTTAGTGATCATACTGCTTTTCATATTTGATTTCAGGATAGGCCAGCTGATAAAAACGGTCATTTTCCCTTTCTCGATGGTAATGAGACTGATTTCAAAAATTTACCTGAAGTTCAAAAAACATCTGGCAAGAAAAAGGCTTGAAAAGGAGATGAAAAGAAAGGAGGAAGAAAGGCTTCAGGCACTTGCTGAGCGGAAAGACACTGACGCGCCCTCCGAATCTGAACCCGAACAGGCAACGGATAAAATTTCACCAGCTGATCAGAAACCTGACGGGGAAAAGAATAAACCCGGCAAGGACTACGATATTGAACAGGCGGTAATAGAAAAGTCCGTGGATTACAAAGCTAAAGTAGATAGGAAATATAAGTATATTCCTCCGGATATAGAGTTCCTTAACGAAAGTAAATCGAACGCCAATATAATAGAAGACGACCAGAAATTAAAAGAGGTCGCGCTTAAACTCGAAGAAAAACTCGGGGAATTCTCTCTGGAGGCGAAGGTCGTGAAGATAAACCCGGGACCGGTCATTACCCAGTACGAGATCGAGCTGGCTAAGGGCGTAAAAGTATCGAAAGTTACTTCACTCGAAGACGACCTTGCGATGGCATTAAAGGCGAAAAGTATCCGTATTGTCGCGCCTATACCGGGAAAGGGAACGATCGGTATAGAAATTCCCAACTCCAATCCTTCGATAGTCTATCTTAAATCAATTATAGCTTCAGAAAAATTCATCAAGCATAAATCTAAACTTGCCATAGCGCTCGGAAAACTGATATCGGGCGAGAACTACATACTGGACCTTGCCAAAACACCGCACCTTCTCATAGCGGGTTCGACGGGATCGGGTAAATCCGTCTGCATAAACGGCCTGATAATCTCTATATTGTACAGGGCTACCCCGGAAGAGGTCCAGTTCTGCATGATAGACCCCAAGAAGGTCGAACTTTCTGTTTATTCGGGTCTTCTAAAACATCACCTTCTGAAGATCGAAGGCATCGACGATCCGGTGGTAACCAACCCCGAGGATGCCGTCAGGCTTCTTGACGCTCTCGTGACCGAAATGGAATCGAGGTATGAACTTCTTCAGCAGTCCGGTACGAGGAACATCGAGGAATATAACAACATGGTCGAGTCGGGCGAGCTGAAGTTCAACGAGATCGCGTCGGCTCCGTTCCGCAAGCTGCCTTATATAGTATGTATACTCGACGAGTACGGCGACCTGATGATGACATCGGGTAAAGCCGTTGAGGACCCGATATGCAGGCTTGCGCAGATGGCAAGGGCGATCGGGATACACCTCGTGCTCGCCACCCAGCGCCCGTCGGTCAAGGTCGTCACAGGCGCCATCAAGGCTAACTTCCCGACGCGTATCGCTTTCAGGGTGATCAGCCAGATAGACTCCAGGACCATTCTGGACGGTAAAGGCGCTGAATCACTGCTCGGCAAAGGCGACATGCTCCTTATCCCTCCGGGCGAATCCGACCTCGTGAGGATACAGAACGCGCTGGTCGAGACGAAGGAGATAAACAGGATCGTGAAACACATAGGGGATCAGCCCGACAATTTCGACAAGATCTCGATCAAAGCCAAACCTTCGTCCGCCCAGATCGCCGCCATGAACGGCGACGACGACTTCGCCGGGTCAGGGGACAGGGACGCGCTGTATCAGGATGCGAAGCGGCTTGTTATCAGAACGGGAATGGCATCGGTCTCGATGCTCCAGCGCGGCCTCTCCGTGGGCTACGCAAGAGCGGGCGGACTGATCGACCAGCTCGAGCGCGACGGCGTCGTCGGCCCGCACCAGGGCTCAAAACCCCGCGAAGTGCTTGTAAGCGGGGATGAGGATTAGATTCGGGTCGTAAAGATTCAATAGACAAAAACTTTACACTCTGATCCTTTGAGGGCTTTTTTAGGCACGGACTTGCTGAATATCACATACTGCTTTTTCAGGTTCGGATCGCAACCGGTCAGGGCAGATTTCTGTATAAGTCCGCTGAAAACCTCATATCCGACAGGCTGATTCTGCCATTTGCACTCAATGAAGGCAATGTTTTTATTGTCAAAAGCTATCAGGTCTATCTCTTCGCTGTTGTTCCACCACCTGCCGATCTTGTCGGGTACGAATCCGAGGTATTTGACCGGGTAGGTTAGAATGCTTTCCTTAGCGTACTGCTCAAAAGCGAACGATACGAACTTTTCGTTAAATGAACTGTCGATCTCCTTCAGGACATGCTCAACATTCCCGATCTCAAGCTGCGAATAATTCTTATAAACATAGTAGAACCAGAAATTTACGAACTGATCTTTTATGCGATACCGCCCGAGCTTGCTCTTAAGAGGATTGTTTTCAAGCACGGGAACCTCTTTTTCGACAATATCAAGGTCGGTCAGCTTTTGAAGATAGCGTGTCAGATAGCTGGAGTGCTCGCCTATCCTTTTGCCTATGTTGCCGATCTTTGTATCGCCGCAGGAAATTATTTCCAGTATCGTAAAATAAGTGCTGATATCCGAAATTTCCTCTTTAAGCAGAAATCTTGCTTCGTTATAAAGATACGAATTCCGGTCGAGGATGTTCCGGCGGAGATTTTCTTTGAAGCTTAGTTTATCGTCATAGATCTCAAGATATCTCGGTACAGTTCCGAAAGATGCGTAAATATTCATAAGATCGTACTTGTCGGCCGAGGGAATAAACTCACGGACATGACTGAACGGTATTGCCTTAAGATGTATGCTGGAAGTCCTTCTGCCGTAGAGAGGAGCGGAATATGAAAGCACTTCGCTCTGCATCATCGAAAAAACCGAACCGCATAGAATGAGATGGATATTTTTGTTTTTGAGATACAGGTCCCAGTTCTTCTGGAGCATACCCGAAAAGCTGGGGTCGAGCTTAGCCAGCTGCTGGTATTCATCTATCACTAGTATGAATTTTTTCTCTGACGGAATATTGCCGGCAAGGAATTTTATCAAAGAATCGAAATCTTTGAACTCAACCCCTTCCAGATCAGTTTTGTTCAGCCCCTCCATGATGAGCCCTGAGATTTCCTTAAGCTGATAAGAAACGTTCATTTCAGTGGCGTAATAAAACACCGAAGGCTTGTCTTTAATATACTCGGCAATAAGTGATGTTTTTCCGATCCGTCTTCTGCCGTAAATAACCGTAAAGGACGCCGTTTTCTTCTTGTATTCGTCATTCAGCATCTGCAATTCTTTAGTTCTGTCTATAAACATTATGTTCGCCCTCATTATGTTATGCAACATAATAATATTTTTTTAGTAAAAATGCAAGTAAAAATAATACAGGTTATTCTATGAAATGCTATTCCTGCTGCTGCTTCCACTTCTCATATTTTTCAAGATCGATAGAGATTTGCTTTATAACCAGACCGATCACTGCGACATCATCGAGATATCCGAATACCGGAATAAAATCCGGGATCAGATCTACAGGCATCAGAAAATACAGTATCGCGCCGATAACCAGAGCTATGGATTTTGTCGGTATCTCCTTATAATTGCCTTTAGTGTAATCTTTGACAAGCGAGAACATCAGCTGAAGATGATGCCATACTTTTTCAAGCGAACCTCTCACCGACTGTGCTTTTTTCTCAGCCTCATTAACCGTAGATTTGGTCTTAGCCTTATCCTTAAGCAGTTTCTGAGCTTCCTCAGCCGACTTTTCCAGTTCCTTTTCCGCTTCATCATTCGTGAATTCATGTTTCTTTTCAGACATAACGTACCTCTTTTGTTTGAATTTTAAACTCTTATGCAAGATACATGTTCAGGGGGGCAGTATAATTACCCGAATCGTTGAATACCCAATTAAATTTCCATTGGTTACTACAAATGATAAATAATATTTCAATTCGGATAACCAGAAAGGGCAGGGCTCTTCTCAAAAGAACCTCTGCCCTTCCCCAGGCTGCGAGACCTCAACAATATTATAATGCAAATAGTATTTTTGTAAAGTCTCATTTTAAATATTTTCTGAATTTTACAAATTTAAACTTACTTATCTTTTCAACTGATCCGTCAGGATTCATTTTTTCTTCAGCGGTTCTGCGCGTTGTTGCGTAAACGGGTATTCTATCTCTTTCCAGGCAGAAATTTACAAGCTGAAAAGCTGCTCCGAAATCACCCTGGATCAGTACGATCTCATCAACATCCGTATTATTAATAATGAATTCTTTAAATTCTGATAAATCGATAATTTCTTTTTCCGGATCTATGTTTGACCATTTTAATGACAACTCATCAGGCAGATATGTAATTTTATTGATATTTATTTTATTTAATGCTTCGATCTGATCTGCGTTTAATTTTGTATGATTGAATATAACAAGCATTTTGCCTCCTTTAATCGATCCGGTTAATATTATAATGTATTAATCGACTGTGTAAACAGACGATCCTTTTAAAAGTTGGGGAAATATTTTTTTAATTATTCCGGAAAGATGCCTTTACAATCGATCCGAACGCATTATAATGGATTTGCAGACAAAAAAACAAACAAAGGAGAGCAAAATGGCAAACACGATCATAGTAAACGGAAGAAGAATACCGGTGGCAGACAGCGTAAAAGGAAGCGAGATAATCAAGAACACACCTCAGATTTCCGGCAGAAGGACGGTTCTTAGAAACGGGATCGATGCCGAAACTGTTAACCCTAACAAAATTTACAAAAAGGAGGAGCTGATTGATAAAAAAGGTAATCCCGTAAAATTCGATACCATTCCGGAGCGGACTAAAGGTGGGGGCGCGGGACTGACCGAACCTTTTGGCCAAAAGGTGATGGTTTTTCTGGACTATGCGAACATTAACAGATCAGCGCGGGATAAGAACATCGAAATTGATTACTCTCATTTTCTGGATTATATAACGGGAGGCAGATTTCTGTTGGACGCTTTTGCTTACTTTCCTGTTGACCCCCGCGCGGAGCATGCTACTGATTTCGATAAACAGAATCTCTGGAAAGCGGGTTATCATGTAAACGAGAAAGTCGGAACAGTACCTCCGGACTTTTCCTGATCCAGCCGTGAAAGGGAAC
>DAIMKZ010000061.1:0-12449 GCA_036721445.1 Candidatus Delongbacteria bacterium | reverse complement strand
CCCAGCTCGACTTCATCGAAATTTTTCCTCATATTAGCGGGCAGCACAGGCATTTCCTCTCTGAACTGCTGCTCGTATTCCGGCTTGTAATCAGCGGGGTCCTGCTCCGTGAAATTATCGCGCCTGCTAACGAATTCGCCCGGTTCCCCGACAACAGCCTGATCCGTAAGGAACTGGTGGCAGCTCGCTGCCGCCCGCCTTCCCTGCGCGATCGCCTCGATCAGTGTTGCGGCTCCCGTGACCGCGTCACCCGCCGCAAAAATGCCCGGCACGCCGGTCTGGAGCGTCCTTTCGTCCGCTTCTATGTTGCCCCATCTGTTAAGCTTGAACTCGCCGTCCGCCAGCGGATTTATGTTCTCCACAAAATCAACATCCGTCTTCTGTCCGATCGCGCCCAGAATGAAGTCAAGCTCTATGTCGAACTCGGATCCCTCGACAGGGACAGGACTTCTTCTTCCGGATGCGTCAGGCTCGCCGAGTTCCATCTTGATACATCTTAAAGATTTAAGCCTCCCATTCTCATCCTTGTTCACCTTTAAGGGAGCCGTCAGGAACATATATTCAACGCCCTCGAGCTTCGATTCATGTATCTCTATCGGATTGGCAGGCATCTCCTTTTCTGTACGCCTGTAAATGATGTACGACTTTGACGCCCCGCACCTCAGAGCGCTCCTGCAGCAGTCCATCGCAGTGTTTCCGCCTCCGATCGTCGCGACTGTTTTGCCTTTGAAATCAAATTTTTTGCCCGTAAGTTCCATCGTTCTCAGATAGTCGATACCTGACAGCACGCCTTCGGCATCCTCGTCCTCGACCCTCATAGAAGAGCCCTTCTGACAGCCGACCGTAGTGATCATAGCGTCGTAGTTAGCCTTGAGATGATCATAATTAATGTCCCGCCCGAATTTTTTGCTGTAGGATATCTCTGCGCCTAGTTCTGTTATAGAATCTATCTCTTTCTGGAGAAGATCGTTCGGAAGTCTGTATTCAGGTATTCCGTACCTGAGCATTCCTCCGCCGTGAGGACTAGCTTCAATAATATCCACCTTGTGCCCCTGAACAGACAGATAGTATGCTGATGTCAGCCCTGCAGGTCCCGCACCGATCACGCATACTTTTTTACCTGTCGAAGGTTTTTTGACAGGCATATATTTAGTGCCTTCGAAATCCTTATCCGTAGCATATCTCTTCAGATAGTCTATGCCGACGCCGGTCTCATCGATCAGGTTCCTTCTGCAGGCCACTTCGCACGGTCTCACGCAGACTCTCCCGCAGATAGCCGGAAGAGGGTTCTTTTCCTTGATAAGACCGACAGCATCCGAAAACAGTCCTTTTTCGATCAGAGCTATATAACCTTGAACATCTACGCCTGCCGGACAGGTGAGCTTACAAGGACCGAGACAGTCGGCGTAGTGATTACTTAACAGAAGTTCAAGCGCTGTTTTTCTTGATTTTTTTATTCTGTCACTGTCCGTATTTATCTTCATGTCTTTAGCTGCTTTTGTCGAACAGGAAGGCTGCAGAGTTCTTATTCCCTCGATCTCAACTACGCATAAAAAGCAGGATGAGTAGGGCTTCAGCCTGTCGTCATGACAGAGGGTGGGTATTTCTATACCGTTCTTTCTGCATACGTCAAGGATGGTTTGACCATTCACGGCCTGAAATTCTTTACCGTTTATAAACACGTTGAATTTATCCATTTCTTTTATCTCCTACCGCGATTAAAGTTTGTCTATTGAGCTGAATTTGCAGGCGTCGTAGCATGCTCCGCATTTGATGCACTTGTCCTGATCGATCAGGTGAGGCTGCTTCCTTTCTCCCGATATCGCTTTGGTCGGACACACTCTCGCACATGCGGTACAGCCGATACATTTTTCGTTGATCATGTATGTAATGAGCTGTTTGCAGGATTTTGCGGGGCATTTTTTGTCCTTTATATGAGCTTCATATTCGTGTCTGAAATATTTTATGGTTGTTAGTACCGGATTAGGAGCTGTCTGTCCCAGTCCGCAAAGCGAGGAATCTTTGATCTGCGCGGCGAGCTCCTGAAGTTTTTCAATATCACCTTCCTCCCCTTTTCCTTCGGTGATCCTTTCAAGTATCTCGAGCATTCTCTTTGTCCCTATCCTGCAGAAAGTACATTTACCGCAGCTTTCCTTCTGAGTGAAATTCAGAAAGAATTTTGCGACATCGACCATACAGGTCGTCTCGTCCATTACCACCATACCGCCGGAACCCATGATAGCGCCGGTGGCGTTCACGGAGTCGTAATCTACAATAGTGTCTCCGAGTTCTGCGGGGATACAGCCTCCTGAAGGCCCTCCCATCTGAACGGCTTTGAATTTCTTTCCTTCCTTGATCCCGCCGCCGAGCTTGAATATGACATCACTTATCGTTATACCCATCGGAACTTCGACAAGACCTGAATTTCTGATCTTGCCTGCAAGGGCGAATACTTTCGTGCCTTTGGATTTCTCGGTTCCGTATTTGGCGTAATCTGCGGCGCCGTGTAGAATTATCCACGGTATGTTGGCGTAGGTCTCAACATTGTTGATGTTCGTCGGCTTGCCCCACAGCCCTGCCTCGGCAGGGAACGGCGGTCTTTTGTTCGGCATGCCTCTCTTTCCCTCAACCGAGGCTATAAGCGCCGTTTCCTCACCGCAGACGAAAGCGCCCGCGCCCTCTTTGACATAAAGATCGAAATTGAAGCCCTCTTTTCCGAGTATGTTCTTACCCAGATAATTCTTTTTTCTGGCCTGTTCGAGAGCCAGATTGAGCCTCTTTACGGCGAGAGGGTATTCGGCGCGGCAGTATATCACACCGCCTGTCGCATTAATCGCATAAGCCGCGATTATCATTCCTTCTATGACCGAATGCGGGTCTCCCTCAAGTACCGATCTGTCCATAAAAGCACCCGGATCTCCCTCGTCCGCGTTGCAGATCACATATTTTTCATTGCTTTTATATCCTCTTGCGAATTTCCACTTCATTCCTGTCGGAAATCCTCCGCCGCCTCTACCTCTTATGCCTGAATCAAGAACGGTCTTGATCACATCGTCTTCCGGTATATTATTCTCAAGTATCTTTTTTATGCTCTTATAGCCGTCTCTTTTTTCGTACTCATCTATAGATTCGGGGTCCATCATTCCGCAGTTCCGCAGAACTATTTTTACCTGATTGTCAACGAAACCCTGCTCTTTACCTCCGATCTTGTCCGAGTATTCGACGAGTTCTGTGACGACCTGATTGTTCTTCACATGTTTTTCTATGATCTCTTCAGCGCTTTTGTCGTCAATTTCTCCATAGAGATAAGTGCCTGTACTGTCCGTAACCTCGACCAGCGGTTCTTTATAACACATACCTATACAGCTCGTCTTCCCAAGTTCAAAAAGACCTCCTTCTGCCTCATTAATCTCAAGAAGTCTCTGATAAACCTTGCCCGCCCCCGCCGCTATTCCGCAGCTTCCGAGACCGACAACAACCTTAACTTTATCCATAATCTATCCCTTCTTTTGATTAAACATTATCGTTCTTTTTAATATCCCTGACTATTTTTACGGCTTTTTCTCCTGAAAGCTTCCCGTAGGTTTCACCGTCTATCATCATCACGGGAGCGAGAGAGCAGCATCCCAGACATGCGACCGATTCGAGAGTAAAAAGCCTGTCGTCGGTCGTTTTTCCGTCCTCAACTCCAAGTTCGTTCATCAGTGCAGTGGTGATCCCGTCGGCGTTCTGGACATGGCAGGCTGTTCCGTGGCAGACTTTAATAATATGTTTTCCTACCGGATAAAGCCTGAATTGTGAATAAAAGGTTATCACTCCGAAAATATCGCTGACGCTCATTCCGGTTTCTTCAGAGATCAAATTCATCGCGGATTTAGGTATGTATCCGAATACATCCTGAACTCCCTGGAGTATCGGTATCATACTTCCTTTTTTGGAAGCATATTTTCTGATCAGGCTTTCTATCCTGGTCAGGTCCGCCTCTTCCTCAGGAAGAAAACTCTTTCTTTCGGGGTTTTTCCTTATTATTCTCATTTTACCGTCCTATGTTAATTTAACATAATTTACGCAAATTCAAGTGAACTCATACTATAACGACACCCTCTCCCGTCATGCCGTTCACTTTCACTTTCAGGTCTTTATCCATCCTTACATGTCTTACCAGATCGTTCTCATACACCGCCGGAAGCGAATTCAGATATTCAATATCAATTGAACCCTGTTTCAAATACGGATTTACAGTAAAGTATATAACCTTTAGAAGAGTGATATTCTGAAAAAAATGTGATCCCTGACTCGGATCTATGTGAAAATCCTTTAAGCCGTGTTCAACGATAACTTTAGCCTGTGATATCTGCGCCCATTTAACCGGTACTCCCAGCCACGGGTCCGAACTTCCCCACCTTCCGAAGCCGATTAGTATGTATTTCCTGTTCATTTCCATCAGCATCGAATTGAATTTGCCTATCTCAGAGGCGATTTTTTTAGTGTTCTTGGCATCAAACCTGTCGGGTTTTACGAACAGTATATCGCTGACTTCATCCGACATTCCGTTCCCTAGAGCAAACTCTGTTGTAACGATATTATCCGGATCGCTGATCTCTTTTTCGGTAATCTCTATCTTTTCATCCGAAACTACCATCGGTCTGACCTGCAGAAGCCCGAATCTGCCTTCGGCATTATACCCTTCACCGGATATCGTAATTGCGAATTCGATCTCGACAGGAGTATTGAATTTATTTTCACAAACTTTTAAAAGATCTTTTACCATGTCGTTTACGGGAAGAAGTTCCAGATTCAATAGGGGCGCAAAATTTATGACCCTGGGACCGTCTGTGCCTGTTCCCGGTGTTATCCTTCCGGAATCTGTAACTGTGGACGCGCTCATTCCAAGAGACGAATCTTCTTCTGCCGCTGTTATGCTGCTCAGCCTCATGAACTCAGTTTCATTTATCGGGTCAAACTCTTCAGGTTCGCTTAAGATTATATGCCAGAATTCCGTTTGAGTATTTTTCAGTATCTCGCTGACAGAACCGAACGGAGGGGACTGTGAAGGGTCCTGAGGAGAATATGTCCATGAAAGTCCGCCGTCAACTATCGTTTTTCCAAGTCCCACTGCAAGATCGACAACACCGTCCTCGGGTTTTGACCTGCCCATAGGATAAAAATTGTATGACCGCGCGACACCGGAAATGTCGGGGTAATAGCGTTCTCGGTGCTTTCTGCCGATGACCTCCTGTATTATAACGGCCATTTTCTCATCGCGTATATCGTGTTTTGTAGCCTTCAGATATTCTTTAGGGGATTTAAAAAATACGGATGCGTATACCAGCTTTACAGCTTCATAAAGTTTCCTGCACCTCGCGTCGATGTCAAGCTGATTATTGGGAAGCATTTTTGTCGCGTATATTCCCGCGAAAGGTTCAAATTTCGCATCCTCCAAGAGACTTGAAGATCTTATAGCAAGCGGGTTAAGCGAGCCCGATATAAGGTCTCTTAGATCTTTTAAGGTCTCAAAAGGCAGATCTGCTTTCTGAAATTCATGGGCTATTCTGCTGTCTTCAAAGTCTGACAGCGCAATATCATAAAGACAGTTCATCTCCATGAAAGTGTCGAATATATCCGTTTTCAGGACCGTGAATTTAGGAATATCAACTGTAATATCGGAGTATTTACCTGTACTTCTTATCTCCTTAACTATCTCCTCGGCAGTAATCAGACTGTGAGCTTTCCCGCCCACTTCGCCTGACCCTATAAATAGCGGAGAAACAGTTTTATCACCATCCCCGACAGATCCCAAAAAGTCGAATTCTTTCATTTTCTACACCCATCCCCTTTCTCTGCATGCTGTAGCCACTCTGTCAACGGATATGATGTAGGCAGCATCACGCATATTTAAATTGTTTTTCCTGGAGAACTCGCTGACTGATATGTAGGCTGAAGTGATTTTCTGGTCAAGCTTTCCGAAGACTTCATTTTTGTCCCAGTAATAATTGCTGTTGCTCTGAACCTGTTCGAAATAGGAACATATAACTCCGCCCGTATTTGCCAGAAGGTCAGGTATCAGTTTTATTCCTTTTGAATATATTTCGGGTTCGGCAGACGGATTTGTCGAGCTGTTAGCTCCTTCAGCCAGTATCTTAACGGACGCTGAAATGCTGTTCACGTTCTCCTGATCTATCTGATTCTCGATCGCCGCAGGAACCAGGATGTCGACATCCTGCTTTATCCATTCGCCGCCGTTTTTGATATCATATCCCAGGTCCCGTGCTTTACTCTTATCTATTCCTCCGAACGGATCTGATATTTTTTTTAATTCTTGAAGATCGATACCGCTTTTCTTGCAGAAGGTTACCGCTTTCATTTCTTTCTGGTCCCAGCTTGATACACAAAGGACGGTACCGCCCATTTTGTTGTATAGTTCGATCGCGTTCTGAGCAACATTGCCGAAACCCTGAAAGCTGGCTATGGTATTTCCAGGTTTGATGTTCAATTCTTTCAAAGCTTCTCTTATACAGAGCATTACTCCGTAACCTGTCGATTCGATCTTGCCAAGAGAACCGCCCATTCCGACAGGTTTTCCAGTGATAAAACCCGGATTTCTTGAACCTGTGATTATCTCGTATTCATCAAGCATCCACAACATATGGCGGGCGTTAGTCATAAGTTCAGGTGCAGGCACGTCGATATTAGCTCCGATATTCTTGAAATTCTGCCTTACCCATCCCCTGCATATCTGCTCCTGTTCATTCAGAGAAAGGTCATGCGGATCGCAGATCACTCCTCCTTTTCCGCCGCCAAGAGGAATATCCGCTACCGCCGTTTTCCAGCTCATCAGCATCGACAAAGCTCTCATAGTATCTACGGTTTCGTGGGGATGGAACCTTATTCCTCCTTTTGCAGGACCTCTGGCGTCGTTATGCATGATCCTGAATCCCTTAAATATCTTTTTTGTTCCGTCGTCCATCCTTACGGGGATACTGAAGTGATATTCCTTCATGGGTGTACGCAGAAGATCTCTTGCGGCTCTGTCAAGTCCGAGAATGTCAGCAGCCTTATCGAACTGTTCCTGTGCTATTTTGTAGGGATTGTATGAATTTTCGTACATTTTTTCTCCCGCTGATAATTTCGGTTCTTCAGTTTGTATAATATAACGCAACCGAAACGGTAAATCCAAATCTTTTGTTATAAATTATTCCGCGTCGTTATCCACATGGACGCTATAAATTTAAATTAAATATCTTGACTTAGAACTCATCATTCCATATATTTATGCTTTTAAATGCTTACTGTATCAAAATTAGCGGGAATTTAGGATGAAATGTGCGTTGTATAACGGTAAAAAAACAAATAAATCTATTGGAGGTTCAATGTTAAAATCTATCAGGACAATAATATTGTCAATGATTGTCCTCTCTTTTCTTTTCGCCGGCTGTACCCGATATGCCAACGAAGAAGAACTGAAGACTCTGGATGATACCCAGACAGCAGTCAAAAAGGCTGAAACAAAACTTTCTGATCTGACCAAGGAAAGAAGGAATCTTGAAACCAAGCTTGCTGATCTTCAGACAGACCTCAAGAAAGCTGAGGAAGAAAAAGCAGCTGTAGAAAGCAGACTAAAATAAATTCATTAAGGAAGATTGACTATGAAAAATACGATTATCACACTTTTGGTCTTGACTTTTTTTAGCTTAGGCTTTTCTCAGGATAAGGTAAACTACGAAGAGGAATATATGCCGAAGCTTCAGAAAGCACAGGAGGATCTCGCAAGACTTGAATCTGAAATGGCAACAGCTAATTCACAGATATCCGGGACTAACGACCAGATAACTGAAACTCAGAAGAAGATCGATCAGACATGGGAAGAGATCTACCAGCTGGTCGGATCGGATAAAGCAGGAGTAGATAAGTTCGGGAAAGACCTTGACGCGCTTGACGGTAAAGTAAGATCTTTCGGAGCATTACCTGCAGAAGAACTGTACAAAAGAAGAGCCGAACTTGATCAGTTCGAAGCCGAACTGAATACTTTCAGGACAAACAACATATCGGCGCTCACAGAATATCTTAACAAGATAGAGAGAATCGACCAGAGAATAAAATCCGTCAGAAGCTCTATCGTTGTTCCCTACGTTACATCTTATGTCGTTAAAAAAGGCGACAGCTTATGGAAAATATCCGGTAAAAAAGATATCTATGATGATCCTTTCAAATGGACTGATATTTATAAGGCCAACAAAGAAACTATAAGTTCATGGCAGAATAAATATAATGCTGTTCTTAAAGAAGGCCAGAAAGAAGCTGACCTTATTTATCCTGAGCAGGAATTTACAATTCCCAGGTAACATCATAAGAACCATCTAAGGTGATAACTGCAGATATGAAATGAATATCTTTGTTAAAATTAGGCGCGTAGACAGATATGCGCCTTTTTTTTCAGGAAGTTAAAAAGGTTGTGAATGACAAAGAGAAATAAAACCGCGCTAATATACATGTCCGTCTTCCTGCTCTTTTCAGTGGCAGTTACTGTTTACATGATGCCGAGAGAAAGGACAAGTGAATTTCTGGACTATAAGGAAGGTGTTCTTGCTCCGGAAAAGATCATAGCCCCTTTCGATTTTGAAATTCTCAGAACTGAAGAAGAGCTGGATGACCTGAGGAACAAAATCAAATCGACGATAGTTCCTGTATTCATACTTAACGATACTCTGAACATTCACCTTTACAGGCAATACCAGAATTTAGGGCCTGATTTTGACGAGCTTTTATCAATGCAGGATAATGTTACTGACCTTTATGAGAAGATCGTTTTCTTTGAAGCGAAGAAGGATTCACTGTCTCAAAAAGACCCCCAGTTATTCATTAAGCAGAAAAATGCCGCAGATTCTGTTTATCAGATACTTAGAAAGAATTTCCAGAGAGAGAAATTCCTGTTCAATCAGAATTACAGCGCTGATTTCGATGAACTGTCCAAACTTAACCTGTTAAGCGATCTAAATCTTAGAAAGAGGATCGGTTACTACCTAAGAAGGAACACTCAGGACAGGATACTCGACACCCCGAAAAGCAGCATCTTTAACCGTAACCTCGGAAAATTCTTAATGAAAGAACATTCGGAAGAAGGTCTGAAAGAATATTTTATAAACGATTTTGAGGATGCTGCGGCAAAAGACGGCAGAGATATAGACTTTCTGTCCTCAATCCACGCCGATCTCGACAATGATTCACTGGCGTATTGGAAAAAAATACTAACGAACTTTTCAAAGCCTTCTCTTATATTCAGCAAGAAATTAACCGATTCTCTCATTTTAAAAGCTCAGAATGAAATTCCTCTGGCTGACGGTCTTGTGAAAAAAGGCGACGAGATACTTCTGAAGAACATGGTCGTTACAAAGAACCATCTTAAGAAGCTGAGGTCTCTTGAACTGAAACAGAAAGAGATCTTATTGAAAGACAACAATTCCCTATTTAAAAAGATCAACTTTAAAGACCTTGCGGGAAAAACGATCATTTCGTCTCTGTTCTATGTAGTCCTAATACTGATGATATTTTTCAACAGGAAAAAATATCTTTATAACGTAAAGTCCGTTACGCAGTTATTTCTGCTCATACTTCTTCAGCTGCTCATTGTCTATTATTCAAGAAAATATATCGATGATTTCTCTCCTTATCTGATAACAATGTCCGTCACATCGGTCCTGACCGCCGTTTTTTTTGACATGCGAGTCGCATTCGCGACTACAGTTGTATGTTCTGTACTGGTCTCTCTGATAATCGGGAATAATTTTATGTATGTTTTTATTCCCTTGTTCTCCGGTCTTTTCACGATGTATGCAGTCAACAAGATAAGAGATATTTTCCAGTTCATATACAAAACACTGCTGTTTTCTCTTTTCGGACTTATAATTCCGGGTATCGGATTTTATCTTACATACAATTCTTCGTTCGACGAACTGATAAAGATCCTTACTCACAGCGCTATTAACTCGGCGGTATCTCCGCTGCTCGCACTGACATTTTTAACAATTATCGAAAGAACTTTTAAGACCCCCACCGATGTTACTCTACTGCAGCTTTCAGACATGTCAAATCCGCTGCTCAAGAAACTCCAGATCGAAGCTCCGGGAACATATCATCACAGTATTACCGTAGGCAACCTGGCGGAAGCGGCATCGGAAGCTATAAACGCAAATTCTCTTCTTGCCCGTGTAGGATCATATTATCACGATATCGGCAAGATCAAAAAGGCTGAATATTTTATTGAAAATCAGCAGAATATGCCTAACAAACATGACAAAATGCTTCCCAGCATGAGTGCTTTCGTGCTTTCCGCTCACGTGAAAGAAGGCATAAAACTTGCCTATGAGAACAAACTGCCCGAAGTAATAATTGATTTTATAAGAAGCCATCACGGAATATCCAGAATGGAGTATTTCTACAATAAGGCAGTTAACATGTCAAAGGGATCCGATGAAAAAGTTAACGAGTCGGTTTACAGATATCCCGGACCTAAGCCTCATACTAAAGAAACTGCTATTGTGATGCTTTCAGATATAATCGAGGCTAAATGCAGATCGGAAGCAGGAGCGAACGCTGACAGGTTCAGACAGATTATTAATGAAATTATAATGGACAGGCTTCAGTCCGGTGAACTTGACGAATGTGATATAAAACTTAACGATCTAAGTAAGATCAGAGAGGCGATGCTGCCTGTTATAACAGGAATGTATCATCAGCGCATCAAGTATCCTGAAAAAATAAAACCTGAAGAGAATAACGGTACAGATAATGAAAAGAAATAGCATAAAAGCTGATAATTTTACCACTTCAAAGATCAGCCTGAGGTCGGTAATTAATTCAGTCGAATTCTTTACAAAAATGAATAAGATAAAAATATCATCTTTGAATATTTCGTTCGTTCGCGATAATGAAATGACAAATATCAACGAAAAATATCTGTCTCACGAAGGAAGCACGGATGTCATTACTTTCGATTACACTGAGGGTACTCTGACAGGTATCGACGGGGAGATAATCATTTGTACGGATGAGGCTAAAAGACAGTCAAAGATTTTCGGCGTACTTTTAAATGAGGAGCTTTACCGTCTTATTTTTCACGGCCTTCTTCACCTGACCGGCTATGATGATACGGACTCGAAAAAAATGAAACTGATGAGATATAAAGAGGATGAAATATTAACTCTTTGGAAACAATATAATTTCGGCAAGTCAAATAATTCCGGAGCAATTTAATGGAGCCCCCCAGTATCTACCCTGTACTACTTCAGGTAACAGGTTTTGTAACTCTGCTTTGCGCAAGCATGCTTTTTTCTGCAGCTGAAACAGCTTTCGTAAGCCTTTCCGCAGGAGAGATCTCCGAACTTAAGAAAGGAAGGCATAAAAAAATAGCTACACTGGTGTCCGAAAAATCAGAATCCCTTCTCGTATCTCTTCTGCTCGGCAACAACCTGGCGAACGTGAGCGTGGCTACAATAGCCGCCCTCTTTACAAAAGAGCTTTTCGATGGATCAGGACTCGAAACTCTCGGCATCCTTACTAATGTGATCGTGATCGGACTCATAATACTGCTGACCGGAGAGATAATACCCAAATCCTTTGCTATCAGGAACAGGACAGCCTTTGTAACACGTTTCTCGGGCATAATTCTATTTTTCTACTACATACTCCTTCCGCTGTCTTTTGCGATCGAGAAGATCGTATGGATCTTTGTGGGAAAACTGAAACATGTTGACGGGATATCTGAATATACGAGGAAAGATATCGAGAACCTGATGGAGGTCGGCGGCGAGGACGGCGTGCTGGAGGAAGACGAAAAGAATATGATAAATTCGATCTTTGAATTCAGCGAAAAAACAGCAAAAGAGATAATGGTTCCAAGGGTGGATATGATGACTATACCCGAAGATATTACAACAAAAGATCTTTTTGCATTTATAAATGAGAACAATTTTTCAAGGATCCCTGTCTATAAAGACAACATTGACAACATTACAGGCATCCTTTATATTAAAGACCTTCTCCATCACATAAAATCTCCTGAAGATAATTTCAATATCGAAAGGATCGTAAGAGAAGTTACATTTATTCCTGAATCAAAAGACATTTCTGAACTTTTAAAAATGTTCCAGAGAGAAAAGACCCACATTGCTATTGTAGTTGATGAGTACGGCGGAACTTCAGGAATGATCACGCTGGAGGATATTATTGAGGAGATAGTCGGTGAAATACAGGATGAGTTCGATGAAGAAGAGAGACTTTACAGAAAAATAAACGACCATTCTTATGAATTTGACGCTAAAATACCTATTGACGAACTTAACGGCATAATGGATGTAAACCTCCCTGAAGACGGCGATTATGAAAGCTTGGGAGGCTATTTATATGATCTTTTCGGTGAGGTGCCTGAAACTGGGGATAAAAAAACCTCCGCA
>DAIMKZ010000060.1:0-12452 GCA_036721445.1 Candidatus Delongbacteria bacterium | reverse complement strand
CAGACCGACTACTCCGCCTTTTAATTTTTTCACTATCTTCTTGCCTTTCCCTTCTCCTATATCGAATCCTGCTGCCGGTTCGATCTCAAATTCCACTTCGTCATCGTGTGAAAGGTCATATCTCAAAAGCTGGTTTGCCGTGATCCATTCGTTTAGCTTTGTTCCGTCAGGAAGATCCGCTTTTACCCTTACAACATTTTTACCGTCTTTGGCTATTCCGACAGGGCAGATGCTGATAGCAAGGTGTATCAGACAGTCCTTGTCAAACACTTCCATCGCAGCCTGATCGCAGCCAGGTCTTTTTACTTCGGACAGTACTCCGAGCTGAGGCATCATGAAGATAGAGTCAACTGCGAGTTCGGTAATACCTTCAGGAAGGAATGAGTCTACCAGCATATGGGCCGACTGGCTTCTTAAAGGAGCGTGCGAAAGTACTCCGCCCGAACCAACGAGGAGGTCAAGCTTCATCATGTTGACAATAGAATCACTCGTCGAGCCCGACGCGAAAGCTTCGGATATTCCTTTCTCCTGCTGGATCCCTTTCAGACCTACTGCGAACGCCCTGTGCTGAATGAATGAAAGCCTGAGAGCTTCGCGGGATATGGCTTGTTCTATATCGAGATCTTCCTTCGACTGAGGAATTGTGGTCGGACGGATCATCTTGTTTCCGATCCTGTTCCTGAGTTCCTGCTCGTTCATTTCAAAAGGCACCCATCTCATAATGTTATCCAGCCCTGCTTCAAGCAGTACGTTTGAAACAGAATACGACATTCCGAGATTTGCCGATACCGTTCTGTTGAATTTCTGGTGGACTTTGCCGTCCCTGTCTTCTAGTTTGAAGGTAGAGAACACGTCAGTTGTCGCTCCTCCGATATCAACTCCGACAACGTTTTTGTTCTGCATGACCGCGATCTTATTAATTATGAGACCTACAGCACCGGGTGTAGGCATAATAGGCGCGTCGGTCCATTTCATAAGCTTGTCATATCCCGGAGCCTGCTGCATAACATGCTCCATGAAAAGATCGTGTATCTTGTCAGATGCGGGTCTGAGGTTCTCTTTTTCCAGAGTCGGTCTCAGATTCGGAACTATGCTCAGAGCAGTATCCTTTTCAAGAATATTTTTTATTTCTTCCTGAGCTCTCTGGTTCCCCGCATATATAACAGGCAGGGCATAACCCAATCCTAGTCTGGCAGTCGGCCTCGCCGATTTAACAAGCTCGGCCATTCCGATAACATGTTTCGGTTTTGCCTGATCAGTTTCGCCGGCGATGAGGATCATATCCGGTCTGAGAGCTCTTATTCTCTCTATTTTTTCGTGCGGAAGTCTTCCGTCGTTTATAGCGAGTGTATCCATGACGATAGCGCCGGCTCCAAGTGCAGCCCTCTGTGCTGATTCTGCGGTCATTCCTTTAACAACGCCGAAAACCATCATCTGAAGTCCGCCGCCGGCTGAAGAAGTCGATATATAGATATCGCATCCGTCGCCTGTCTCTTTTGCAGGGTCTTTTCTCAGAACCTGCTCGTTCTCAACGAACTTTCTGGGTTTGTTGTAGAATTTTGAGTTTTTCGCCGCATCGGTCTTATAATATTCAGTAGCAAGTTCCTCAAGCTCCATTATAGCATTGAGAACACCTTTTGTAACATCTTCGAAAGGAGCTTCTACCGTTGTCGGCGCTTCTCCTCTCACCAGCTGACGATATTCGTTACCGACCTTCTCAATGAGAATGGCTTTTGTAGTAGTCGATCCACAATCGGTCGCGATGATCGTTTGCACTTCCTGGTTTGACATTTAATACCTCTTGCATATTTATTTATTAATCAGTCATTTCAATAGACGCTAAATATAGTATATAACGCGCGATTTCGCAATGCTGAATTTTACTAATGAACATATAATATTGACGGAATGCATAAATATCAGGTTGAAACGGAATAGTTAATTTTTAAACTTTCTCCCAATGAAAAACTCTCTCAAGTAAGGTCCGGTCGCGTCAAAGAAATCAGAGATCCCGCTAAATCTTGAAGTTGCGAAATACTGATACCATCCGCAATGTCTTCTGCACGTCTTCATCATTTTTCTTTTTTCTTCGGCATCTTTGCTTCTAAGATATTCCATCAGATCGTTTTCCTGAAGCTTGATAGTTTTATACCGAAGTGTTCGGCACGGATAAAAAAGGCTTCCGTCCGCGTCGATTATTATCGAACTGGGGCTGCATCCACCAGATATTTTTTTTACCGCAGAGAAATAAGAATTGGGCGTTACGATCGTTTCGGGATAAGAAATTTTTAATTCTCTGATCTGTTTTTCAAGTCTGTCGAAATCAGGAAAATGATCCTCCGTATCGTCAAGGTGAACTGCCGGCATAATAAGTATCTTACTGCTGGAATTGTAGCATTTTAAGACTTTTTCCTCAAGCTTGTCCTGATCTTCTTTTGCTACTACGGTCTGAACGCAGATTATCATTTTGAATTTGCTTAGCTCTTTCAGCCGGTCAAAAAGGAACAGGTTATCGTGACCCTCGTCGATGGAAATATGAAGAAAATCGATGTAATTCTGATATCTGTCCCACGGGTAATCCATGATGTTTTTCTGGCTTGTTGTGAAAAGAAGATAAAAAGGCTGTTTATGAGCTTCAATAAGTATTTCTTCGATATCATTTCTCAAAAGAGGTTCGCCTCCCTCAAGAGACAAAAGAAAAAGTGATGATCTGCCGAGGTTTTTAATTATTTTGATCATATCCCGAGTAGGAAGGTCGGGTGTCTGAAAATGTTTCATGTCGCAGAATTTACATGCAAAATGACATCGGGAAGTTACCTTTAACGAAGCATAAAAAGGGTTTAGTTCACCCTTTGAACTAAAAGCATTCTGTATTGTAAATTTCAGAATCCGGCAGTATCTTATGAGTCTGAGTTTTCTTATTTTCTTTCTGAACATGCTATTAACCTGTAAAAATTTGAAATAAGTTAAGTTAAACAGAATGAATTATCAAATAAAATTTCTTACTTGATTATTGACAGACTTATTGTTAAAATCAGTATGTGATAAAATGGAGACATGATGGCTGAAAAGAAAAGAATATTTACAGGTGTGAAAATTGATTTTACCGATAGAACTCACAGTTTTTACAGTTCAGCAAAAGAAGCGCTGAATGAATCTGATATAAAATGGACAGAACCCGAGAATATGCACATAACGTTAAAGTTTTTTGGCGATGTCAAAGTGGACAAAATAGTTAATATATCGGCGAAACTTAAGAACATTGCTAAGTCCCATGATGAGTTCAAACCGCTTCTGAAGGGTATCGGAGTATTCAAAGATTTTTACCGTCCGAAGATATTATGGTTCGGTCTCAGGAACTGTCCGGAGTTCGAAAAGATCAAGAACGAAGTTGAGAATTCCATGAGCGATCTGGGTTTTGATATAGATTATAGAAAGTTTACTCCGCACCTTACGGTCGGAAGATTCAGGACCTCGGTTTCATCCGATCAGTTGAAGAAATTTGTAAATTTGAACAGGGAAGTTTACCTTCAGGCGGTCAGTGTCAGGGACATTATTCTCTACGAGAGTATTTTAAGTCCTGAAGGATCTAATTATACTGTACTTGAGAAATTTCCCCTCGGGATGGAAGAGGGATTCAGGGAAATTAAATTCTGAGAGTTCAGGCTCAATGTTTTACTGATATCTTTTCAAGTAGAGTGATCCTGTCCCTGTACTCTGCAGCTTTTTCGAACTGGAGTTTTTCTGCAGCTTCCTCCATAAGTGATTCAAGGTCGATTATTTCGTTTCTGATCTCTTTTTCGTCTTTGTTATAAAATTCTTTTTTGTCTGATACTACGGGTGTTTTCTCGTAGTTAAGATCTGTTGAATACATTATTTGCTCCGCTGACTTGAATACTGTCTTCGGGGTAATGCTGTTTATCTTATTGTATTCCTCCTGTTTCAACCTTCTCCTGTTCACTTCATCTATACAGTTTCTGATAGAATCCGTCATGCGGTCGGCATAAAATATTACTCTTCCGTTGACATTTCTGGCAGCACGGCCTGAAGTCTGGAGAAGCGATCTTTTGTCCCTGAGGAATCCTTCTCTGTCTGCATCAAGAATTCCGATAAGTGAAACTTCGGGCAGGTCAAGACCTTCCCGAAGTAAATTAATGCCGACAAGGACATCGAATTTACCCAGCCTTAGCTCGCGGATAAGCTTGACTCTGTCAAGAGAAAGAATCTCGCTGTGAAGATATTCAGCTTTAATCCCGTTCTCCCTGAGAAATTTTGTAAGGTCCTCGCTCATTCTTTTAGTAAGAGTTGTTACGAGCACTTTTTCTTTTCTTGCGATAACGGTACTGATCTCTTCCATAAGATCATCAACCTGACCTGTCGACGGTTTAACAATAATAAGAGGATCAAGTATACCGGTCGGCCTAACCACCTGTTCGATTATAAGACCTTCAGACCTTTCAAGCTCATAATCGGCAGGGGTCGCTGAAACATAAAGAGTTCTTGATGTTATCTCTTCAAATTCATTAAACTTTAGAGGTCTGTTGTCTAACGCAGAAGGCAGCCTGAATCCATAATCGACCAGGGTCTGTTTTCTGCTTCTGTCTCCGTTGTACATACCTCTTATCTGAGGAATGGTGGCGTGGCTTTCGTCAATTATAAGCAGAAAGTCGTCGGGAAAGAAATCTATTAGACAATACGGGCGCTGTCCTTCTTTCCGGCCGGAAATATGTCTTGAATAGTTTTCTATACCGGGACAGAAGCCCATTTCTCTTAAAAATTCGATATCCATTTTTGTTCTGTTCCCGATCCTCTGTGCCTCAACGAGCATATTGTTATCGTAAAAATATTTTATTCTTTCCTTCATTTCACTTTCTATCTTTCCGAGAGCGTTCTGAAGTTTCGGCTGAGTTACAACAAAATGTTTTGCAGGATATATATTTACTGTCTCCAGGCTTTCCAAGACATTGCCGCTTACATAGTTAATGATCTCGATCTTTTCAATTTCATCTCCGAAAGAATGAAGCCTGATTCCTGTATCGTCGTAGGCTGGATGTATATCGATTATATCACCTTTGATCCTGAAAGTGCCGTGAAGCAGCTCATAGTTATTTCTCTCATACTGCATTTCGATCAGCGAATTGAAAAGTTTATTTCTGTCAATAATGTCCCCTTCACTTATTTCAATTGAAAGCTCCTTGTAATCATCCGGCGATCCAAGTCCGTAGATACAGCTTACAGATGCAACAATGATCACATCGCTTCTCGATATAAGAGATGATGTAGCCTTCAATCTGAGTTTTTCGATCTCCTCGTTCGATGAAGTGGTTTTCTCAATGTAAAGATCCCTTGACGGCAGATATGCTTCCGGCTGATAGTAATCGTAATAACTTATAAAATATTCGACCGCATTATCCGGAAAGAACGATTTGAGTTCACCGTACAGCTGAGCCGCAAGAGTTTTATTATGGGATATGATCAATGTAGGTTTCCCTATCTTTTCAATGACATTCGCCATAGTGAAAGTTTTTCCGCTTCCGGTCACACCCAGCAGAGTTTGGTTCATAACTCCGCTGCTGAAATTTCGGGTGATCTGTTCAATAGCTGCGGGCTGATCACCTTTAGGCTGAAACGGTGATATTAATTTGAATTCATTCTTCATTCGTGCAATTTAAGTAAATTATCTTTATTTATCAACTCAAATGAACTTTCAAACATAAGAAAACGTTTAAGAACGGTCTTGACAATTTGACCTTAAAAAGTTAAATTGCGCAACTGTTCAATAAATAATTAAGGATTATACACATATTGAATTACAATTATATATTTAGGAACACAGCGACCGCAATTCTGATATTTGCGCTTATGCTCACGGTAAAATTACAAGCCCAGGGCGGAGACAGTTCTATTCAGGTTGGCGAGGTCATTGTGCAGGGAACATCAGTTTCTGCAGATGTTGTAAAGCTCTCATCAGGTCTTTCAGAAGGTAAGACGATCTACGGAGAGGATATCCAGTCTGCAATAAAAAAACTCTGGAAACTGAATCTTTTCACGGACATTTCTATTGAAGGTAAGGAAAGAAACGACGGCAAAATGGTTTTAATTCTTACACTCCAGGATCTGCCGAGGCTCAATAACGTGAAGATTTCCGGATTCAATAAATTCGATAAGGACGATATTGAACCTCTTATAAACCTGAGGAAAGGTCAGATCATCAAAAAGAGCTCACTAAACGACGTTGAAGAGGCAATTAAAGCTTTCTACAGGTCGAAAAACTACCTTAAGGCTGAAGTGAAATCAGAGATCATTCATGTGAATGAAAAAGAGATCGATATCGAACTTAGAATCGAGGAAGGTAAAAAGATATTCATTGAGAAGATAAGTTTCTTCGGTAATGAGAATTTTGATAAGGACGACCTTCTGGATCAGTTTGAAAGTACGCACGAAGACAGATGGTGGAGGGACGGTGAATATAACAGGGAAAAGTTCGAGGAAGACCTGTCTCTCATGTCTGAATATGCTCACAATGAAGGTTATAAAGATTTTTATGTTGTGAAGGACTCGGTTTACTACGATGATAAGCTGGAGAATATTTTTATCGACATAACGGTAAAAGAAGGAAGGAAATATTATTTTGGAGATACTTCTTTCGCGGGCAATATATTGTTCTCCGATGAGGATCTTAAGTCTGCTCTTGAATTCGATAAAGGTGATATTTACAGTAAAATGAAGCTGGATATGTCATTATACAACAACCTTTCGACACTATATATGGATAAAGGCTATTTAAGGGCGAATATCGTACCCGAAGAACAGATGGCAGGATCCGATACGGTTAATTTCGTGTTTAAGATAACTGAAGGTACGAGATCCAGGGTCAGGAGAATAGATTTTACAGGCAACACAAGGACCGGCGAGAAAGTCCTCAGAAGGGAAATGGATATTTTCCCGGGCGATGTATTCAATAAGACGAAGATACTTAGAAGTCAGCGTAACGCTATGATATTGAATTATTTCGAAAATGTCATCCCCGATATGAAACCGGTCAACGAAAAAGAAGTCGATCTCATATTCAGTGTTAAAGAAAAACCTACTGAACAGGCACAAACTTCTATAGCTTACTCGCAATCTGACGGATTTATAGGATCTGTCGGTCTTGTATTCAATAACTTCTCTTTCGAACACCCGTTCACACAGGGAGACGGACAGCAATTGTCAACTAATATTGAATTCGGAAAAGATTATTACAAGTATTCGATCAGCGCTGAGGATCCATGGCTTTACGATACCAGGACACTGATAGGCATCAGTGCGAACTACCAGAAGAGGGATGATTCATATTCTGACACTGAGATAATCAGCGGAATATTGAAACTCGGCAGAAGGTTCGCATGGAGCGATAACTGGATGAGGGGGTTGTGGTATTACTCGATAGACAGGTACAGATACACAAATATCAGCAGCAACCCGCCTGAGATATATGAACTTTATGAAGGAAAGACTATTATTTCATCATCAATAGCCCAGTACCTCATAAGAGACAGCAGAGACAGGGCGGATTTTCCGACACAGGGCGCCAATATCACGCTTCTGACAAAACTTGCCGGAGGTGTTCTGGGAGGTGATGAGGAGTTCCATAAACACAAACTCGACATGAGATGGTATCAGCCGCTTATGAGAGACAGGGTCGTGTTTTATTCACAGTTCGTTGCAGGAGTGATGGATAAACTCAGTGAATCATCATATATCAGTTCAAGAGAGTATTTTTACCTTGGAGGAGGAGGCCTTTCAGGCGGAGAACCTCTCAGAGGATATGATGAGAACGCGATCGGTCCTTACGAGAACGGTTATTTCATAGGAGGAAGGAATCTTCTTAAAACATCTTTTGAGCTGAGGCTTAAAATAACAGATTCTCCTATGCTTATTTATACTCTTGCCTACTTTGATGCGGGAAATCTGTGGAGGGATTTCAGCGAGGTCAATCTTTTCGAGTTCCAGAAAGGAGCAGGATTGGGAATAAGGATAAATGTCCCTATGCTTGGAATGATGGGTCTGGATTTCGGCTACGGATTCGATTATTATGACAAGTTCGGAGAAAAAGCGGACTGGAGAGATCAGTTGAGAACACATTTCAGAATGGGTACTAATTTATAAATTTAAAACAACGAGGAGATAAAGATGAAAAAATTGTTCACTATCACTATTCTTGCTGCGACTGTAATGATGTTCGCGGAAATGAAGTTCGGTTACATAAATTCAGACAAGGTCCTTGCCGACTTCAACGACGCAAAAAAAGCTAAAGAAGAACTCGCTAAATGGAATAAGGAGATGGAAGGTAAAGCAGTAACCATGGAAAGCGAGATCAAAGCTCTTGAAGATGAGATCAAGAACATGTCTGTGATGGTTTCGGAAGAAAAAAGAAACGAGAAAATGGCTGAAGGACAGAAAAAGCTTCAGGATTACTACCAGTATAAAGACAGGGTATGGGGTCAGAACGGAGACTTCTACAAAAAAAATGCCGAACTAATGCAGCCTGTTCTTGACAAGATCAATGCCGTGATCAAACAAGTTTCTGAAGAGAAGAAATTCGACTATGTATTCGATGCAAATACCGGTACTCTTCTTTTTGCTAAACCTGAATACGAGATAACTGACCTTATACTGAAAGAACTGAATAAATAGCAGGGAATATCAGATGCTTTCAGGATATAAATGGACGGCATTTATTTTCGCAGTTATGGTTTTGATATCTTGCTCAAGAAAAGAAGTGTCTCCCGATGAGTTTATAGCAGAGATTATAAAAGATGTCGAGATTGATCTTTCAAAGATCAACAGAGAGATCGTGATGCCTGATGAAGCCGAAAAAGCTTTGAGGAAGTATCAGGGTGATATAACTTCGATATGGGATGATATTGATTCTCTTTTGGAAAAATATCCGGAATCATACGATCTTAAAGCTTTAAAGATACAGTTTCTCAACAGAACAGATAAAGCTAGAACCGGAGAATTCATTCTTTCACTCTATGCCAGGGACAGTCTGAATTCGCATAATCAGTTTCTTTATGGTACAAATCTGGAACCTGAAGCAGGTAAAAGTTATTTCGTTAATATGATTAGAATGAAAAAAGATGATCCTTTCGGATATCTGGGACTGGCGTTCTCGGTTCTTTATTCAGGAGAGAAAGACATGTACATTCCCGCGAAACTTGTATATTTGTCTATTCTCAAAGATCCTTCGATCGATGATTCTTTCGAGCTGCTGAGCCACATTCTCAATTCTCTTGACAGAAGGGAGGATATGTCAGTTCTTCACGGGATAATGCTTGTAAAAGACCCTTCAAATATAAATGCATTTGAAAATCTTTTTTACTATTACTTCAGCATGGAGGAAAACCAAAAGGCTGCTGATCTTCTTGATACTTTCGTGAAGAACAATCCGGAACTTCTCAGCAACAGTTATATTGCCGAAAATTATCTCAACATCAAAAATTATGATAAAGCATCAGAATATCTCAAAACCGCAAGGGACAGAAAAGAAAAGGATCCTCAGCAGGACTATATTGATGCGAAACTGAAAATCATATCCGGTGAAATAAGTCCGGCAGTCAAGTTGCTTGAATCATATGTAAATTCTAATCTTAACGACAGAACTTTGGCGTTCAGGCTTACAGAGGATGTATTCTGCGAGAAACTTTTCGATAATAAGCGATATCTTAAGCTTCTCAAAAAAGTTGAGAACGGAGCTCCAACAATAGGTGATAAAGCCCCGTCGCTAGCAGGTTCATATTTTTCCGGTTCTGCACATGATCCCAATATGTTCAAAAATAAAGTATATCTTATAGATTTTTGGGCTGAATGGTGTTCGCCGTGCAAAAATGAAATGCCAAATGTAATTGCCGTTTACGAAAAATTCCGTTCTCGGGGGTTTGAAATAATCGGAGTAAATCTTGATAATGAAAAGGACAAAAACAAGGCTCTAGAATACCTCAGTGAAAACTCAATAGCATGGGATCATATTTTCAGCGGACTGGACTGGAATGATCCAAATGTCACTGCTTATAAAATCAACGGTATTCCCGCAGCTATACTTGTGGACGGTAAAGGTATAATCAGGTATAAATATATAAGAGGTGAAGATCTTTTGTCAGAAAAGATAGAAAAACTTCTGGATGAAATAAAGCAGGAAGACCCTGCTCAATAATAAATGGCAAGATCAAAATGCCGCTATAGCTTAGCTGGTAGAGCAATGCTTTCGTAAAGCAGAGGTCGAAGGTTCGAATCCTTTTAGCGGCATTTTTTTTTTAATAAAATTTAAATCAGAGGTTGTAGAATGTTTCAGTTGTGGGATTATAATGTACTTTCGAGAAAAGGAATAAAAGATGTCGCGATGGTACTTTTCGGATCGTTAATAATGGCTTCAGGATATGTATTTTTTATTGTTCCGTACAAAATAATCCCGGGGGGAGTATACGGAATAGCCATTATCCTCCATCACACGCTAGGTGTTCCTACAGGAACAGCAGGACTCGTAATGAATATTCCACTGATTTTATGGGGAGTAAAAGAGCTGGGTCCTAGATTCGGTTGGAGAACTATACTTGGGATGACAGTGACTTCGGCACTGATAGATATTATTACAATGTTCTGGGGCAGCGGACCTCTAATCGAAAATGATCTTCTTCTGTCGTCGCTGTACGGCGGAATCCTTATAGGTGCAGGTCTCGCACTGATATTTTTGGCTAAAGGGACTACGGGAGGATCTGATATCGTTGCTCAGATCATGTACAAAAGGTCAAAGATACCCATGGGTCAGCTTTTAATTCTGATTGATACGTTAGTTGTAGTGATCGGAGTAGTAATGTTCAAAGATATCAAATTGGCTCTGTACGCTATAATTACTATATATGCAACAGGACAGGTAATAGACTCGATGACTACAGGTATGAACCACAGAAAAGGTGCGTTTATAGTTTCGCAAAAGTATCAGGAGATAGCTGATTACATAATAAAAAAGCTGAGAAGGGGAGCTACTTATTTTCATAGCACCGGAATATACAGGAACAGCGAAAAAGAGGTTATCTTCACAGCTTTGACCCGGAGAGAACTAGTTGCTCTGCAGGAGAATATAAAAAGAATTGACCCTGATGCGTTTATGACAGTTATTGATGTCAGAGATGTAAGGGGAGAGGGGTTTAAATCTTTCAATGACGATTCAATTTAGAAGAAAGGGTTTTATGTCGGACAGAATAATAAGAGGTACGGCGGCAAACGGGGAGATCAGATTTTTTATGAACGACTGCACGGAAACTGTAAGGCAAGCCGCAAAAATCCATAATCTTTCGGTCAGCAACAGTTATGTACTCGGGAAATTTATATGCGCCGGATTACTGATGTCCGCAGATCTGAAATCCGAAAAAGATGTTATAACTTTATCAACCGATGCAGACGGATATTCAGGCAGGCTTATAGTAACAGCTGACAGCAGATCCCGGATCAAAGCTTACATGAATAATCCCGGGCACGAACCTGGAGAATTATCTTTGCTTAAAGGCGATCCTATAGACAGAGCTGTTCTGGGAAACGGAAAGATCACGGTCATAAAGGATATGGGACTAAAAACACCGTATTCAGGTCAGGTGGAAATGAAACACGGTTCCGTCGCAAAAGATATAACATATTATTTTGCTGTGTCTGAGCAGGTTCCGACATCGATAAGTCTTGGAGTACTGATAGATGATTCGGGTAATATCAAGAAAGCCGGCGGATTTTTGATTCAGCTTATGCCGGGACACTCTGATGATACCGCAGAAAAGCTTGAAAGCAACATTCTTTCTTTCCCGAATTTTACAGATATTCTGGATATGGGTTACGATCTTGAAAGTATAGCAGAGAAGATGCTGCTTAAAGGTGTTGATGTATTGACTAAGGGTGAGACTGTGCCTGAATACAGATGTACATGCAGCAGGAAGAAGATGAGAAATGCGGCACATATGCTGAAAGAAAATGAAATAAAAGAAATGCTGAAGAAAGAAGGTTTCGTTGAAGTGCATTGTCATTTCTGCAACAGGAAATACAAATTCACAGAAAAAGATTTTATATAAATTTAAAACTTGATTTGAGCATTAAAAAGATACATATTTGTAAGAGCTGTAACGGAGCAAAAAATGGAATCGAAAATCGGCGGTAAGAATACAACCGGAAACGACCACGGAAGAATAGATATAATAGGTTTTTTTATGGTCATTATTCCGCTTATATCATCAATACTGCTTTGGTACTGGTTTTATAATTTAGATAATGTCGGGGACATGTCGAACTATCTGATAATTGTATCAGTGTCTACTGTACTGTTAACGACTATCCTCGCAACTCTGGATTCACACAGGCTTGGAGTAAAAGTAAAGATCTATAGGAAAAAAGAGATATACGTCTCGATCTGAATCCCTTCACTCTAG
>DAIMKZ010000059.1:0-12571 GCA_036721445.1 Candidatus Delongbacteria bacterium | reverse complement strand
CCCGAATATCCGACTGGAATGATGAATTTGAGCGTTAAACCTTATGATGCCTGCATCGAAGTATGGGAGGAAGGAGTCGATAAATACTGCAGTCAGGGCGGTAAGGCTTTTGCGAACCTGCCTGAAGGGCATTATAAGTGGCGTGTAATGGCCCGCGGGTATAAGACAAAGTCAGGTGAAACAGATATTACTGCCGGAAAAGTGGAAAGGCTGAACGTTGATCTGGAGAAAGGCACTGATATAGGCGGAAAATATGTGCTCGTAGAGGGCGGAAGTTATATTATGGGCGGAAGCGAGAACAGGGATGAGCTTCCGTCGAGAAAAGTCATACTGTCAGATTTCTATATAGGAAAATACGAGATCACACAGGCTGAATGGGAGTTCGTGATGGGATCCCCTGAATGTAAATTTAAAGGAGACAGCCTTCCTGTTGAGACTGTGAGCTGGTTCGACGCGGTGAAATTCTGCAACAGGCTGAGCGAGATAGAGCGTCTTGAAAAATGTTATGAAATATCAGGAAATGATGTAACCTGCAATTTCACCGCAAAAGGGTACAGGCTCCCGACCGAGGCGGAATGGGAGTATGCCGCAAGGGGCGGAAAGCACGCTTCCGGAAACAGGTTCAGCGGCTGCGAAGACGCAGCCGAGGTCGCCGTATTCGCGGGGTGCCGCGCTAAGTCGCCCAGAGCCGGCGGATGCAGAAAACCGAACGGGCTTGAGATATATGACATGAGCGGAAACGTCTGCGAATGGTGCTGGGACTGGTACGGGGAGTATACTCAGGAAACCCAGAGGGATCCAACGGGGCCCCGGTACGGTTTTTTAAAAACTGCGCGCGGAGGCAGCTGGGTCAGCTGCGAAAAATACTGCACGAACGAATTCAGGAATCTCTACAATCCTAACGATAAACTTTCTTTACTCGGCTTCAGGGTCGCCAGAAGCAAATAGTCTAGTTGATAGTAAAATACAGTCTGAAATGAGATGAACTCAGTTCGTATTTTTCATTTTCGTTCTTTCTTGTCAGATTGAAATTCCTGAACGCTATCATATATTTGAGAGAATCATTTTCGTCCCTTACCGTCATTTCTTCAGGTCCGAGCTGATTGCCGTTCACAGGATTTTTGATCTTTTTAAGGATTTCGTCCGTGTAGAGTTTAAGATCGATCGAGAAAAGTTCCGACAGACTGTCTTTTGAGAAGATCACTTTATTACTGTCATGCCTGATGTAAAGAGAATATCCTTCATCAAATACAGGCTTTTTAAAAATATTGTCGGTACAGTCTATCATTCTGTCGTAACCTGAAATGTCTTCGAGAACAGGGTCATAATTATATTTTAAAGCGACATTGATATAGTCGAAGCTGTTTTGTGTCTGATATTCATTCACGAACTCAAAACCGAATCCCTCGCGCACCAGCATTCTTCTCGGAACCTGCTCATTTTTGTCCCTGTAATAATGGTATTTATCCTTGACCTTGTCATCAGTCTCCGTTTTGAGCTTCTCATATAAAGGGGCAAGATAATCAAGTTTGCCGATCCCGTGATTGTCATAGAAATATGAAACTATTGAAGATATGCTTTTCCGGTCGGCGAAAGGGATCTCTTTTTCGGTTGAAATGATCCTGCCTTCTACAAGTATCCCGCTGTCCGTCAGAAGCTCTTTGAGTATAGCTCTCTGGCTTCTTAAAGATACCGAAAAACAGCTCCAAGGCCCGTATAGAGAGAGTACGGAAATTATTGAAAGCGTCACAGGCAGAAGTTTGAGATTTTTCTTTTTGCCGAAAACCATATACAGAGCAGTTCCCGCAAGCCAGAACGCCAGAATTAGTATAAAATATCTTTTTTCTGTTACTCCGTACTGGCCTATCCTTTTGAATATAGCCATAAATAGTACTATGATCAGAGGAAGAAGAGCCCTGAAAAAATATTTAGAGAAAGTTTTTGTCCACGCGAAATTCTCATCGTCTCTGAGAGGGGAAAGCAGAATTATGGCGATTATCCCGACAAGAGAGTAGCTGATTATCAAATATGAAACGATGCCTTCCGGCCAGACCCTGGTAAAAATAATCTTCGCCGCGTAGGAATAAAGGATCATAAGGTAAAGTGATACGAGAGGGATAAGTATGAACTGAAGAAGGACCTTAAGCGCTTTAGGGAACTGGAAAGTTTCGGTGTCCGGCTCATTTTTTTCAGGAAGGCCGCCGAGGAAGAAAACAGGCGCGAAGAACGCGGCGACGAGAGCCCAGATATCGCCGTATATCTCTTCGTGAAAATTATCGCCTACCAAAAGTTCCTGTACTGCAAAAACGGCAGATGCGAGCCCGAGGAAAAGGATGACCGCAAATACAAAACTCGTAAAAGCCCTCATGAACAGAGTAATATTGTATATTCCGAAATATTTGTCGTTCTCCTTCTCAGTATAAACGAACATCAGGGCGAAAAGCGAAGCTGATAAAAAATTCGCGAAAATAATGTAGTCGGTCTCTCTGAATTTTTCAGGCAGCGTGAAGAAAAGGTAAACAAGCAGCAGAATCGCGATCAGGTTGAAAATGTACTTCCCTTTAGTATGAGAAGTTCTCTTTTCAGTGTATAGAGCAGAGACCAGCGTCATGAAAAATCCCAGTATCGAAATGAAGATACTCTTTTCGATCAGGTGCGATCTGTTAAAATAAGAGAATTTCTCGATCTCGATGATAACAAGAACCGCAGTGAGCGCAGAGAACAGAACGGGAAGGGGAAACCGCTTTACCGTTTTTACAAAATTTTCAGTGATCACTTTTACAGACAGCCGTTTGAAAAGATTCATGATCCGCCTCCGCAGGTATTTATCAGTATTATACTAACAAAAGACGGCGGTTCAAACAAAAATATTGAATATAAATTTTGTGTTTTCTCCTGTTCGGCAGTATATTACATAGCTAATAAATAAGAAAGGAATTATCTTTGGGATTAAGGTTTTACATAGAGACTTTCGGGTGTCAGATGAATGTTTACGATTCTGAGCTTGTTACGAGTATTCTGAGTCGAGCCGGTTATTCAAAAGCGGGAAGCATGAAAGAGGCTGAGATAGTTCTTCTTAACACCTGCGCCATAAGGGAAAAAGCTGTCGAGAGGGTCATCCATAAATATCAGCAGTACGCCCATCTAAAAAAGAAGGGTAAAATGAAGGTGGCAGGGATCTTAGGCTGCATTCCCCAGCATTCGCCTGACAGACTGAAAAAGGAACTTCCTTTTATTGATATTCTCGCGGGTCCGGACAGTTACGACAAGCTTCCCGAAATGATAAAAGCATCACTGAAAGATAAGAAGCTTCATGAGGATATTGAGCTTACTCACATCCAGAATTACGACGAGATACTGCCTTCTTCTGAGAATAAATTCTCGACCTTCATAACGATCACGAGAGGCTGCAACAATTTCTGTTCGTACTGCGTGGTCCCGTATGTAAGGGGAAGGGAGAGGAGCAGAAGTGTAGAGCAGATACTGAATGAAGTTAAGCATGCGGTTGGAAAAGGTATAAGCGAGGTCACTCTGCTTGGCCAGAATGTCAATTCTTATGACTGGGATGGCGTGTCTTTCGCAAAACTGCTCAAAAAGGTCTCGGAGGTCGAAGGTTTGAGAAGGCTCAGGTTCGCCACATCTCATCCGAAGGATATTTCGGACGACCTTATTCAGGTCATGGCTGATAATCCCAAAGTGTGCAAACACCTTCACCTTCCTTTCCAGGCAGGCAGCAACGAAATCCTGAAACGAATGAACAGAGGATATACAAAAGAAGAGTACCTGGAAAAGATAGAAAAGATAAAAAATGCCGTTCCTGAAATAGCTCTGACCACAGATATAATAGTCGGCTTTCCCGGAGAAACAGATGAGGATTTTCTCGAAACCCTCGATGTTATGAAAAAGGCGAAATTCGACAATGCTTTTATGTTCATATATTCCGAAAGGGATCTTACATATGCAAAAAAATATTTTAAGGATGACGTGCCTAAAAAAGTAAAAAATGAAAGGCATAACGCGGTCGTTGAGTTAAACAGATCGGTCGGACTTGAACAAATAAGCCGTGATAAAGGTAAAACGAAAGAGATCCTCGTCGAGACCGTCAGTAAGAAAAGAAAGAGCGAAATGATGGGCAGGACTGAGCAGAACAGGATGGTAATATTTACAAATAACGGCACTGTCAGACCAGGAGATTATGTGCAGGTTGAGATAGGCAGGGCGGACGGTGTTACTTTGTTCGGAGAAATTAAATTTTAGGATAAGGAGGGAGAGATGTATTATATCCAGAAAGTAGTTCAGCTTGTACTGCTTGTAGCGGTAATAGTACTCGGTATCGAAAATTTCAATGTAACTGTTACGGGAATGTCGCTTTTCTTTCTGGCCGACCTTCCTCCCACATCTGTCGTTTTTATAATTCTCGCTTCGATGCTTGCCGGAGTTATCATAATGGCTTTCTTCTCATTTGTGAAGGAGTGGAAAACGGTAAGGGAGAACAGAAAGAAGATTTCTCAGCTCAAAGGCACAATAAAAGACCTTGAACTTAAGTCTAAAGATCTTCAGATAGTACAGAACGAGCTTGAAAAGATGAAGATCGATCATAACTCGGCTCTTAATGAGATAAAGACGCTCAAGGAAGTCCTTTCGGCAAAAAACACGCCTGCGGGAAATCAGGTAGAATACTAATCAAGGTAAGAAGATGAAAGAGAATATCTACGATTTTCTTGTAGTTGGAAGCGGAGCCGCAGGGCTTTATTTTTCCATTCTGGCAGCCGATCACGGTAAAGTTCTTCTCATAACAAAGAATTCTCTGAGGGAGTCGAACACTTTTTATGCCCAGGGAGGTATAGCTGCCGTAGACAGGGAATCTGATTCATTCGAAGAACATATAAAGGATACAATGACCGCCGGAGATGAGCTCTGCAATCCGAAAGCAGTAGGTATGATCGTAAATGAGGGGCCCGAAATAATCCACGACCTGATCAGAAGGGGAGTGAAATTTACAAAGGACAGCAAGAAAGGAGAATATTCTCTTCACCGCGAGGGGGGGCATTCCGAGAGCAGGGTGTTTCATTTCAAGGATATTACGGGAAAAGAGCTGATCAGAGCGCTCACTAAAAATGTTAAAGAGAACAAAAATATTACGATACTGGAAAATACGATGTGCGTCGATCTTCTGACAGAACATCAGAAGACGGACCCGCCGCCCGCCGGACTTCACGGTGTGACATGCTACGGCGTTTACGCATACGATATAAAGAGGAACAGGATAAGCAAGATACTGTCTAAATCAACGGTCCTTGCTACGGGCGGCTCGGGGCAGGTTTACCTGCACACATCGAACCCGGCGGTCGCCACAGGAGACGGGCTGGCCATGGCCTACCGCGCCGGCGCAACTATATCCAATCTTGAGTTCTACCAGTTCCATCCGACCACTCTTTACACTGAGAAAGAAAAGGAGAGCTCTTTTCTCATTTCGGAGGCGGTGAGGGGTTTCGGAGCGGAACTCAAGACGAAGGACGGTAAGAAGTTCATGCAGAAATACCATCCTTTGAAGTCGCTTGCGCCGAGGGATATCGTTGCTCGCGCCATCGATACGGAAATGAAGAAGAGGGGAGATGATTTCGTTTACCTTGATGTGAGTAATTTTCCGGCCAATAAGATCATTTCCTCGTTCCCGAACATATATCACAAATGCCTTGAGGAAGGTATTGATATAACAAAGCAGATGATCCCCGTAGTTCCGGCCGCGCATTATCAGTGCGGGGGAATAGAGACAGATCTACACGGAAAGACGGATGTGAAAGGGCTTTATGCTATAGGAGAAGTTGCTCAGAACGGAGTTCACGGCGCTAACAGACTTGCTTCGAATTCTCTTCTGGACGCTCTCGTGTTCGCGAAGGCCAGTTCGATCTCGGTACAAAAATATATTTCAAAAAATATGACGGATTTCACAGGAATTAAGGAGTGGGAGTATTATCATACAGAAAGGCCTCTTGAGAAAGTCGTCGTCAGCTATTTGCGGAACACGATAAAGAGGCTCGTAAGTGAATTTGTAGGAATAGTAAGGAGCGACGAAAGGCTGAAGATGGCTCAGAATATGATAGACCTTATAGCATGGCAGGCAAGAGATTACTACATGCAGACGAAACTCTCAAAAGAGACTATCGAGCTCAGGAATATTGCGGATGTGGCAGCTCTTATGGTCAGATTCGCAAGCTTCAGAAAGGAATCGAGAGGCCTGCATTTCAACATAGACCATCCGCACAAGGACAACGAAAGCTGGCAGAAGAACACGAGGATCAGGAGTACCGGGAGAAGAAGTAAAAGCGAGATAACAAGATAGGGGAACAGATGGGAAGAAATATTATGATACTGCTGATTCTTATAACGGGAATCGTGTTCTCTGATACTTACAATCCTGTTCAGGCTGACTGGAACTACGATGACAGTTTAAAAGCCATTTCGTACAAGGAGAAGACATACAGATTTAAAACTTTTTCGGATTCTGAAATAACCTTCCCGGTATTACTACAGGAATTCAGATTCGATGACATGTACGCACAGGACATAATAATCGATTCATATACTTCAGTGCTTGTGGATGACAGCCTCGGGCTCAGCTATTATCAAACATATACTGACACATCCCTGACGCATATACATCCTTCAGAGAAATTCGCAACTATCGGGGCAAGAGGGAAAAAAAGGCACACTAATTTTTCAGTAATGGAGATAAATCCCTACTATGTTAGGAACGACTCGCTCTTTTTTATAACATCGTTCGAATATACTTTAACTGATTATGTAATCCCTTTCGTGTTTCCCAAAAAAGGTCTTCAGAAGATAGATGTAGTCATTATTACTACTCAGGAATTTGCCGATAATTTTGAACAATACAGGCTGTTCAAGACAAAACAGGGGTTTGATACCGTTATCAAGACCGTAGAGGACATTTATTCGGAATACCCGGGCGAGTCCGATGTGATGAAGATAAGGAATTACATCAGGGATAAATATGTAAGCAATGATTTGAAATATGTGATTATCGGCGGCGGGTACAAGACAGTTCCTCTGGGCAAAGCTTTGCCTTATGTTTCTCCTGAAACTTCAGAGATATATTCAGATTCTTTTTACAGTAAGCTTGACGGAGTAACTGACAGCAGCGGAAACGGAGTTCATTACGAATATGCAGACAGGGCGGATTCGTATGAAGATGTTTATGTGGGACGGTTTCCCGGGAACACTGAAGAGGAAATAAACGCTGTTATAAATAAGACGATAAAATATTACTCGTCGGACAGGAATTTCAGGACCGGGTTCAACACGTCTGTTTTTCTGCTCGGTCTGGACGTTTTTAGCGCCGGTGACGGAAGATACTGGTGCAATAATGTCGGAACAGAGTTTTCATTCCCATTCGTCAGAGACTCGGTTTATGAAGGAGTGTCGCCAGATTTTGGTAAAGAGGACATAATATCACGGTTCAATTCCGGTTACAATTTTGTTTACTCGCAGTCTCACGGGGATTATCACGTGCTGAGACAGACGGACAATGAATTCAAGATATGGAGCGACGACATAATGAACCTGGAAGGAGTGTCCGGACTGTTTTATGTCGCAGCCTGCAAACCGGGATACTTCGGCGGAGACAGTTTTTCTCATAAAGCAATGATAAATCCTGAAGGCGGCTGCGTTACATATATCGGCAGCGGGGGGCAGGAATATCCCAACATGACAAACAATTTCAACGCATATTTTTTCAGGCAGATAAACAGAAAAAGATCATTCGGTGAGAGTCTTGCGGACGCGAAGATCGTGTTCGGCAATCCGCTTTCAAGCGGATCGGCCCTTTATCTTAATCATGCGTATGAAATTCAGGGAGATCCTTCGGGACTTCCGTTCTTAAGAGAACCGAAAAATCTTCTGATTTCAGCTGCGGGGTCTTTCCGTAAAGGCAGCGGGAGTGTCAGCGTAATGTTCAATTCCGCTCCCAACGACACTGTTTTTATTACACTAACCGAGAATAACAAAATAATAGGCAGAGTTAAAACAAAAGCCCAGAATTTTTCCGTGCCTTACGAGAACCTGACTGCGGATTCGGTCTATCTTCATTACTATTCACAGGAATGTTTCTTAAAAACATACGGTTATTCGGTTAATTCTGCTGTTGAAGTATCATATGCTCTCGATAATATATCCGTAGCAGATGTGAACGGATCAGGAGTAGTCGAAGACGGAGAAGATTTCGGAATATCATTCAGGCTAAGCCTGGATTCGAATCCGGCGGCTATAGACAGCCTTGATGCGGTTATTACCTCTTCGGACCATTCGGGCATTAATCTGTCAGCAGTGAAAACCAGGTTCGCTCTTCCTGCGGTCGGTAATTTTGCAGATGTGACCGCTTTCAACTTAAATTTCGCATCACCTGATTCTATTGTAAATGACAGTGTTGCGGTTGTAAATATGGAGATAAGAAAGAAGAACGGCACTAAGATATCCGATGAAAAAATATTCGTTCCGGTCGCTGTACCATATCTGAAATTATCTTCCGTTATGCTGAACGGCACTATCCTCGAGCCGGTATTCCTGAACGCTTCAAAAGGGAAGATCGATGAGTCTGAAATAAAATTGTTCGAGAACGGATCGTTTTCAGCACAGAAGACACTTAAAAATATTCCCTCCTTCACTTCTGTATCAGACAGCGTGAGTTTTACTGTAGATCCGTTAAAGAACTATTATTTCACGGTCACTATAAACGGAGATAAAACATATTATTCAAACTCTTTCGGATTTATTGATCAGACAGGGAACACGATCAGCCTTTATGCGGATCATTCTCCCGGAAAGATCAACCTTGAATGGAGTTACACGTATCCTCAGGTAAAAGGTGTCAATATATACTCGTCTACAGACAGTAATTTCACAACCGTTTCGAAGCTCAATTTCGATATTATCTCAGGTAAAATCTTCTCTTTCGGAAAGACTGATTATGAACCCGTATATCTCAATATAGCATTGTGCGACTCCTCTGGTTACGAATTCGTTTATTCCGACCCGGTGAAAACCGCGCCTTTTCCGCTGTACAAAGACAGAACATACGATCTGTCACCGTTCGAAATATACAATCCGGTTTTAATTGAGGGAAAACTGATATCCAACACAAGAACTTCAAGTATAGCAGGAATTTCTGCCGACGGCAGTCCGCTTAACGGAAACGGTATTATACATCAGGCTGCGGAAGACGGATTTTCGCTCACAATGCAGCAGGGTTTTGCCGTTGGCGATGTTAACAGCGACGGAAGTCTGGATATGGTCAATTATGATTTCAATATGGGCGACAGCGTACTTGTGAAGGTTGTTGATCTTACAACAGGAGATATATTAGCTCAGAAGAAGATTTACGGTGTAATAATGGAGAACGCTCCTGTTCTAGTTAACGCGGATTCCGACAGCGACCTTGAGATAATGATAAGCGCTTTTACAGGGGATTTGGGAGGAACTGTACCGGACGGGGGGTATGTTTATATGCTCAACCTGAAGAATGAAAAATTAGAAATGATGAGCGGATTTCCTCTATATTCTTCTCCCAATTCATACTGGATACACTCTCCTGCCTGTCTTGATCTTGACGGAGACGGTGATAAGGAGATTGTATTTAATTCAGGAACGAAAATTTTATTCTATGATCTGGAAACCCGCAGTAAAATAACTGAGTATCTTCTTCCGAAAGAGATACAGACCTCGATATCCTTCTGCGATGCAGATGACGACGGGAAAATTGAGATTTATGCAATAACTGAAAGTTACGGTTCGTACGGTAAACTCTTTGGATTCACTTTCGATGGGACATCGTTGACTCAAATTCAATCACTGTCGGGAGGAATGAACCTGGATATGAAAGCATATAATTTCTACGACCTCACGCCTCCTGTCAGCTTTGCGGATATTGATAACGACGGCGACATAGAGATAATAGCCCTCACAGCCTCAAAATTATACATTATGAACTCTGACTACACTTCGTACCCGAACTTTCCTATTGCACTTGATCCGAGATCGGCGAAAAACGATCTTTCTGCCCCGTCCCTTGCGGACTTTAACGGTGACGGGAACCTCGACATCATGTACATGGACGCGAATTACAGGATATGGTGCTATTCGGGAGCGACGGGAGCTGTTCTTGACGGTTTTCCGGTAAAAGTCGAAGATATCAGAAGACCCGGTATGAACTCGGCAGCTGTAGCGGACCTTGACGGTGACGGAGATCTTGAATTCGCTGTCGGTGTGGATGACGGAGTGATGGTCGTTTACGATTATCCATTTGCTTCATCTTCAAGGGGAATATACGACAAATACAGGGGAGACCTATACAACAGCGGACTGTTCAATCCTCTCGCGCCTGGAGTCCCCTCAAATCTTACAATAAGGACTTCCGGAAGCGACATTATTCTTGAGTGGGACAGCGTATCCGGCGCATCGGAATATGCTGTATACTCTTCATCAGAACCGTACGGAATATACACTTATGAGGGCGTGACCGCTCAATCAGTATATACTATAATAAATCCTGCGGAAACAAAAAGATTCTTCTATGTAAAATCGGTAAGGTAGAAATTGAAAAAGTATATTTTAATATTTTTCGGATTATTTTCGGCTTCGCTTCTCGCGGATGATGTTCTTATACCAATGGACTATTCACAGACAGATCACCTGAAATCATACGGTCTGGCATACTGGGCGATAGAAAAAGGCGCGAAAGTCGAGTGGCTGCTGAATTACCGCGGGGGATCGTTCAAGATAGAAGGTTTTGAAAAAGTGATCGACGAAGCGCTTATCAGAGGTGTTTACTATGAGATCATAAGTAATTCCGATTACGCAAAAATACTCAGCGAGATCAAGGACACGAACTCAGATGTGCTCGATCTTGAGAAAGCGCCGAAAGTAGCGGTATATACACCGGAGGGGAAATTTCCCTGGGACGACGCCGTAACTCTGGCTCTTACTTATGCGGAGATCCCTTACGAAACGCTGTGGGACAGGGAAGTTCTTAGGGGCGAACTGGCAAAATACGACTGGCTCCATCTGCATCACGAGGATTTTACCGGGCAGTACGGAAAATTCTATGCGTCGCACATGAACAGCGAATGGTACATTGACCAGCAGATGAAGCAGGAAAAGGAAGCCGCTGATCTTGGTTATTCAAAAGTCTCCAAGCTGAAGCTTTCGGTGGTTATAAAGATCAAGCAGTTCGTTATGGAGGGCGGATTCCTTTTCGCCATGTGCAGCGCTGCCGACACTTTCGACATCGCACTCGCGGCGGCGGGAACGGACATCTGCGAGTCTATGTTCGACGGGGATCCTGCGGATCCGCAGGCTAACTTGAAGCTCAATTACGACCAGTGCATCGCATTCAGGGATTTCAGGATCGAAATGAATCCTTATGTTTACGAGCATTCAGACATAGACCTGTCCGAAGAAATAAGCAGAACAATGAACGAGGAGAACGATTATTTCACGCTATTCGATTTTTCGGCTAAATTCGACCCTATTCCGTGTATACTTACTCAGAACCATACGAGACTCGTGAAGGGATTCATGGGACAGTCAACAGCGTTTCGAAGATCACTGATTAAACCAGGCGCGGTGATTCTTGGTGAAGTTCAGAACTCTGAGATAGTTAAATATATTTACGCCCCGGTCGGACGCGGGTTCTTCACATTTTTCGGCGGGCACGATCCGGAAGACTACAAGCATTATGTCATGGATCCTCCGACCGAGCTGGAGCTTTACAAGAACTCTCCAGGATACAGGCTTATACTGAACAATATTCTTTTCCCGGCCACGAACAAGAAGAAACAGAAGACATAAAAAAAGAGGCTTGAGCCTCTTTTTTTATTTTAACATCTCGTTCCCTTCGAACTGCCTGTAAAGGCTCAGCTGATCCAGTATGAAATTATATTTATCAGTTTTATCTACAATGATCTCGGAGATGATCTTCCCCAGTCCCGGACCGAGCATGAATCCCTGTCCGCACATTCCTACCGCAAGGAACATATTATCAATATCTTTCGGGCGTCCGACTATAGGAAAACCGTCGGGCGTCATAGGGTAAAGTCCTCTCCATGTTCTTCTTACGCGGATGTTCTTCAGGCGCGGATGTATGTCTACGATCCTTCTGGTAATCAGCGGCAGGAACTCCGATGTGTTGTCACAGTCCTTCCCGAGTATCTTCGGATCGGGAGTCACGCAGAAGATTATCTGGCCGCCCTCGTTCTGGTAATAATAGAAATTAGCGCTCTGGCTGTCGCTCCGAAGGTCAACGACCATCGGTTTGAAAAAGTATTTAACAGGTTCCGTAACTCCCGCCTCGTGTGAATCGGGGTAGACAGGAAGGTCAAGCCCGCACATAGCGCCGATCTCTTTGGCGTTACCGCCTGCGGCATTTATGAAAACACCGGCGGAAAGCACTCTTTTATCAGTTTTTACCGAGATCAGTTTTCCGCCTTCCTTTGTAAATTCAACAACCTCCTCATCGAAAAAGAAAGTTGTTCCCGCATCGAGAGAAAGCCTGTAG
>DAIMKZ010000058.1:0-13052 GCA_036721445.1 Candidatus Delongbacteria bacterium | reverse complement strand
TCATGCAGTCGTAGAGTTTGGCCGGCATCGAACCACCCTCAAAAGCTGATTTTCTCCTGATGAGGTCTTTCGCTTTTCTTGCGGCTTCCCTTGCCCTTAATGCTTCGGTACATTTATCGACGATCATTCTGGCTATCCTCGGATTTTCATCCATCCACTCGAGAAGTTTTTCGTAAACGACCGACTGAACAATACCCGTGATCTCGCCATTCCCCAGCTTTGTTTTCGTCTGGCCTTCGAACTGTGGTTCCATTACTTTGATAGAAATGACGGCCGTCAGACCCTCTCTAACGTCGCTGCCGGAAAGCTTCATCTTGTCATTTTTGAATATCTTTGAGTCCACCGCATATTTATTGATGACCCTTGTGAGGGCGGATTTGAAACCCTCTTCGTGGGTTCCGCCTTCGACTGTATGGATGTTGTTCACATAGGATTCAATATTTTCCCTGTAAGTGTCATTCCATGAAAGAGCTATCTCCAGCGGATAATCATCTATTGTTTTTTCTATCAGTATCGGTTCACATATGTTTTTTTTATTCTCATCGATGTATTTGACGAACTCGACAAGACCTCCCTCGTACATAAATTCGTTCGAAGGAAATGTGCCGTCCTCTTTTACCGATGACTGCCTGTTGTCCTTTAATGAAATGAGAAGACCTTTGTTTAGAAACGCCAGTACTCTAAGCCTGTGAGCTATCGTTTCATAGTTGTATACCGTCGTTTCGAATATCTCAGGATCGGGATAGAAAGTCTGCCTGGTTCCCCTGATATTCGTTTCTCCGACTATTTCAAGCTGCTTTACGGTTATTCCCTTTTCGAATTCGATCCTGTAGTGTTTTCCTTTCTTATAAACTTCCGTTATCATCTTCTTTGAAAGTGCGTTCACACAGGAAACACCTACACCGTGGAGACCTCCGGAAACTTTATAATTATCTTTATCGAATTTACCTCCGGCGTGAAGTATTGTCATCGCGACTTCGACTCCGGGCTTGTTCTCCTCTTTGTGAAGGTCGACAGGTATACCTCTTCCATTGTCAAGTACCGTTATCCCGCCGTCCTGCGTTATCTCGACGTCAACTCTGGTACAATGTCCGGCAAGAGCCTCGTCGATAGAGTTGTCGACAACCTCGTTCACAAGATGATGAAGTCCCCTGGCTCCGATATCCCCTATATACATCGCAGGCCTCATTCTGACAGCTTCAAGGCCTTTCAGTACCGTTATCGTATCCGCCGAGTAGGCTTCTCTGTTCACTTCTTCAAATTCGTTCATTATTTTTCCCTCCGGTCTATAAGAACACTATCTTTGTTATTTTTATGCTTCCGAGTTTTCCTCTGAGCTTCTTTTTGATCTCATCTTCGATATGGTAGAATTCATTCCTCCAAACCGAGCTTGTTACACGGACGAAAAGAACTTCATTCTCATATTTTAATATTCTGGTTACCTTCCCGAGTTTCTCCCCGACAGTTTCATCCCAGGCTTTTATTACCTTCATTACAACTGCGAGCCTGGAAAGCTCAGGAGTTGTGGAAACAAGATTGTCGAGCACTGAGTTTATGCCCGGTATCCTTTTTGGTGAATTATATGTGCGTTCCTGTCTTTTTTTCATTTTTTAAAATACCGCCGTGCAGTTTCCGTTATCCACTCTGAAAAGCTGTGAAACATTCTGATCGAGCTGATCTATTATCCTGCTGTTGCTCGTCGTTATGAATGTCTGAATGTCCTTATCCAGTATCTTAGCTACTTTCAGACTTTTATTTTCGTCTATTTCAGAATATAGGTCATCGAGTACGAATATAGGGTATTCGTCCGTAACTGATTTTATGTATTCAGTTCCGGCAAGTTTAAGTGCTACGAGGAATAATTTATGCTGGCCTTTTGAGCCGAATTTTCTCAGAGAACGGCCGTTTATCATAAATTCAAGATCGTCCTTGTGCGGACCGATCACCGAGATGCCTCTTTTAATCTCCTGACCTTTCTGCTCGCTCAGTGCAGCGGAAAGGCTTTTTTCATAATTTTCCTCGTCCATTATCGTTTCATAAACAATGTTTCCCGCATAAAGCCCGTCAGATACATAATCGAATATCTCTACAAAATAAGGAAGAAAATCCTTAATGAATTCCGTTCTCTTGATAAATATCCCGTTTCCGGCCGATGATATCTTTGAGTTATAAATAGCGATCAGTTCGGAACCGTGCGATATGCCTGCTTTCATTTCTGAAAGAACCCTGTTCTTCTGTCTGATAACGGAATTGTATTCATTAAGCATGTGCAGATATTCAGGGTCAATAAGTGAAATAAGCCTGTCGCAAAAATCTCTCCTTGCCGCAGGAGGTCCCGTTGTTATTATACTTTCGTCTGGTATAAGATAAACGACCGGTATTTTTCCCCACATTTCAGAGAATCTTGTTATTTTTTTGTTCTGGTACATTATTTTCTTTGTTTTTCCGTCATAACTTATTATTACCTCAATATCCCTTCCGCTGCTGTTGAAAAACTCCCCTTTTATAAAAAAACCATCTTCTCCGAATCGTATCATTTCGGAATAACTCAATGTCCTGAAACTCGTAAGAAGGCCCAGCACAGATACAGCTTCCGCAATATTTGTTTTTCCCTGACCGTTGAGACCTGTAAAACAAATAATATTTTTATCGAACTCCAGCTCAAGATTTACATAATTCCTGAAGTTCTTCAGACCTATCTTTTTGAGTTTCATCTGCCTTATAGTCCTTAAGAATTATCTACGGACGAAGGCATCAGCAGCATCATCATATCATAAGATTCATTTGATTCAAACGGCTTTATTATAACAGGTTTTTTACCGCTGTTTATCTCCATCAGAACCATATCCGTGCTGATATTTTTCAAAAGTTCGCTTATTTTTGAAGAATTAAACCCTATCAGCATTTTTTCACCTGAGTAATCCAGAGGTATACTTTCTTCCGCTTTTGATGAAGAGTTGCTGTCTTCGGTATTTATAAGAAGCTGTCCTTTCTCAAAATTGAATTTGATAAGCTTCGTTACCGGATTACAGGCGAGAGATACTCTTCCAAGTGCCGAAATAGTTGAAGTTTTGTCGAATTTTGCTTTAAGCTGGTTATTCGCAGGTATTATAGCCTGATAAGCAGGATATTTTCCGTTTATAAGTCTTGAGAAGATAACTACAGCCCCAAATCTGAACTCAACGTAATTCTCCTCGAAAAATATCATGCATTCCTCATTTCTGTCGATCGCGTTAGATACGATCTGAAGTGATTTAGCAGGAAGTATCATATCCGTATCTTCTCCTTCATACCTGACGCTCTTATCCTCAAGTTTTACAAGTCTTACGCTGTCCGTGGCGACCATAGTAAGCTGATTGAGTTTTATTGAAAAAAGAACACCTGTAAGGACGGCTCTAAGCTGATCGGGAGATACAGTGAAAACCGTTTTTTCTATATATGTTTTTAGTTTCAGGGTATCTATGGTAATGAAATTTCCCGAAAGGCTCTTCGGTGTCGCCGGAAAATCCTCGTAATCTTCAGTTACTGCGAGCTCGAATTTAATATTATTCGATATTATCTTTACCATTCCCCCGTCTTTTTTAACGGTCATTACAACATCCGGAAGACTTTTGATGATGTTTATGAATTTTTTTCCGTGAACCACTACAGTACCGTTCTCAACTCCGTTAACTTCTACCTTATTGACCAGAGTTACCGAAATATCAGTAGCCGTTACAGTGAGCTCATTGTCCTTCAGGGAGAGAATTATACACTCCGTTATAGGTTTTGCACTGTGTGACGGAAGTATAGGGCTGATCAGTGAAAGCTGATTCATAAGATTTGATTTTAGAGTGGAAAATATCATTCCTCTTCTCCTTCTTTTAAGAGTTAATTTATTATAAACAAACCTATTGTTAATATTAGCTCTGTCGATATGTGAGCAGTTTTATAAACCCCGCATATTATACGAGTTGTATTATGAGTTGTTTTATTTATCCTGTTCATATCATGTATTTTCAATGTTCATAAACTCCGATTAATTCTGTTCACAAAAAACCAATGTTAACAAGTGGATAAGTTAATTACGTTCAGTATTTCATCGATCATTTTTGTTGTTTCCGGGTCTTTTGTATTGAGTTTTTTCTGTATTTTTGCCGCCGCGTGGGAAACGGTACTGTGCTCCCTGTTGCCGAAATGCACTCCAATACTTGTAGTAGTTGATTTCAGCTGTGTCGTACAGAGATACATGGCAACCGCCCGCGCTTCTGCCACCTCTTTTGTACGGGTTTTCTTTATAAGCAGATCTTTCGGGATGGAGAAAAATTCCGAAACTATATCCTGTATCTTGTCAATATTCAGTGAGGATTTTTTTGAAGTGATAAGCTCTTTTAAGATCTCTTTCGCTTTGTTTATTGATATCTCTTTATTGAAATGAGAATAATAGAAATACAGTTTTTTTACGGCCCCCTCAAGGTCTCTGACATTAGTGTTGATATTGTTGGCGATGAACATAACAACATCATCTTCAAGAGTAAAACTAATCTCTTCCGCCTTAAGTCTTATTATGGCCGCCCTTGTCTCCAAATCAGGAGGTCTGACATCTGTTATAAGGCCCATCTTAAATCTTGATTTCAGCCTGTCGTCGAGCTCATGGATCTCATTCGGATGAAAATCGGAAGTAAGAACTATCTGTCCGCCGCTGTTATAAATATAATTGAAGATATGGAAAAGCTCTTCCATGCTCTTGTCCTTTTTAGCGAAGAACTGGATATCGTCTATTATGATCAGGTCTTTCGTTCTTAAATAGGCTTTATATTCGTCGATAGTTTTGTTCTTGATGTGATTTATGATCTGGAAAACAAAGATGTCGGAAGTCATATAAAGTATCTTCATTCCCGGATCATGGCTGAAAACATGGTTGCCGATAGCCGATACAAGATGGGTCTTGCCCAGACCGACACCTCCGAAGATCAAAAGCGGGTTATACTGCGTCTTTTTTATATTCTGCGCGACCTGCAGAGATGAAACATAGGCTGTCTCATTGCCGTTACCCATTACAAAATTCTCGAAAGTGTATTTGGGGTTCAATGAGGTTTCTTTATATGGTGCCACTCTGCCTTTATGAAGGTCCTTTGCCTTTTTAACGACAGTCTCGGTTTCCGGTCTGGTTTCAAAACTGAAATCCGTATCGGAATCGATCAGGAACTTGATACTGACGCTCTCATTTGCAAGTATGTCCTTCAGAGTCTTCTCAAAAACAGATCTGTACTGCCCTCTTATGTAATCAATATGTATTTTTGACGGTACCTGGAAAGAAACGACATCACCTTCTATATTGACCACTTTCACCGGTTTTATCCATGTATTGAATGAGTTCTGGTTCAGAAAGCTCTTGATCTTTTCTTTGAATTGTGTTTCAACTTTATTTAATTCGCTCATAGCCGGTTTCCGTATACTTTGACTTTAATATATTAAGTTAAGTAATATAAGGAATCTAAACTTTGTTGCAAGTAAAAATTTGCTTAATTTGACTTAAAAAAGACCGAATGGATTTCACTTACCGTCTCCTTTTTCATATCATTTTCAAAAAAGATCTCGAACTTGATATCGGTAAGAACAAAACCGAGTATATTGGAAGATAAGGAAACTATTTCATACATTCTCCGGATCTTGTCAGGCTCGCTCTTGATCCCTGAGCCTGCTACGGCGACGGAGCAGCACTTTTTTTCGCCCTGACGGACGCTGCGGTCAAAAACAGAAAGAACTGAATCGCCGCACTTCTGACAGAACCTTAGAGACGGAATATCCGGCAACAGAGCATCCTCAGCTTTAGAAGTTCTGTAGCTGAGTTTATCATTGTACACAAGTGAAGCGAATTTATTGTTGTTCAGCGAACCCTTACCGGTGATAACGGTTCCAGTTTCCCCGGTCCAGCTGAGCCCTGTCGTAATGCTGACCCCAAGCCTTTTTGCGTATTCGACGGCGGAGTCCTTTAAAACTTTAGCTCCGAGTGACGATATGGTCAGCATCGTGTCGTAATCAAGTTCTTTTATCATTACGGGATCAGAACATATCCTGGGGTCGGCGCTGTAAACTCCTTTAACATCGGAGTATATCTCGCACATGTCTGCGCTCAGCGCCGCTGCCACCGCCACGGCGGTGGTATCCGAGCCGCCGCGGCCGAGAGTCGTGATCTCCTTCTCCGTGCTCACGCCCTGAAATCCGGCGATTATAGGTATTTTACCGCCGTTCAGGGCATCGACAAGCCTGTCGCCCTTTATCTCCAGTATCCGTGCGTTCCTGTGGTTGTTATCTGTAATCAGCCCGATCTGTGAGCCGGTGAAGGATACCGCAAGGCCGGGGCGCATTGAGTTGACCGCGATCGCCATAAGCGATATCGATTCCCTTTCCCCGATAGATATGAGCATATCCATCTCTCTCGGGGTCGGGTTGTCCGAAACCGCCAGAGCTTTAGCTTCAAGCGCATTCGTAGTCTGTCCCATCGCGGACACTACTATCACCAGTCTGTCGCCCGAATCGTGCCTTTCAACGATCCTTTCCGCTGTCTTTTTTATCAGTTCAGGGGTCGCGAGGCTGCTTCCTCCGTATTTCTGCACTATCAGAGCCAAGGCCTATTCCCATTCAAGAATAACTTTTCCGCTTTCACCTGTTTCCATGACATCGAACCCTTTCTGGAAATCGTCCACCTTGAAATGATGTGTGATTATCGGGCTCAGATCAAGTCCGGCGATAAGCATCTGCTCCATTTTATACCAGGTCTCGAACATCTCCCTTCCGTATATTCCCTTGAGCGTGAGAGCCTTAAAGATAATGTCGCTCCAGTTCACCTGGGTCGTTGACGGTAGGATACCGAGAAGCGCGATCTTTGAGCCGTTGTACATATTAGCGATCATGTCGCTGAAAGCCGCAGGCGACCCGCTCATCTCAAGACCGACATCGAATCCGACCATTCCGAGCTCTTTTTTGACGTCGGCGATAGAGGTCTTCATAGGGTTTACCGCTCTCGTAGCGCCCATTTTCCTTGCGATGTCAAGTCTGTATTCGCTTATGTCGGTCACGACGATGTGTCTTGCTCCAGCAAAGCGGCAGATCGCTACGGCCATTGATCCGATCAGACCCGCGCCGGTGATCAGCACATCCTCGCCGATGACCGGAAAGGAGAGAGCGGTGTGCGCGGCGTTGCCGAAAGGGTCCATTACGGCTATATAATCATCAGATATTGAAGGATTGATCTTCATGACATTCTCGGCGGGTACTTTAAGGTATTCGGCGAACGCGCCGTCGATATTCACTCCTATGCCTACCGTGTTCTCGCAGACATGCTTCTTTCCCCTCCTGCAGTTCCTGCAGTGCCCGCAGGCGATATGACCTTCGCCGGTCACCCTTTCGCCTATCCTGAAATGCTTAACGCCGTCGCCCATCGCCGCGACCGTCCCGACATATTCGTGTCCTATAGTCTGTCCGACCGTTATGGTCCTCTGAGACCACTCGTCCCATTTGTAAATGTGCAGGTCCGTACCGCAGATCGCGGTTTTCTTTATCTTGATCAGTACGTCGTTTATTCCTATTTCGGGAATGTCTTTTTCGGTCATCCAAAGCCCTTTTTCAGGCTTTAATTTTGCCAGCACTTTCATTTTTGCCATTTTATGCTCCGGTATTTAAATTTTATTTTACCCGTTCAGACTGATAGATACGAAAAATTCGGCGGTTTGTAAAATAAAAAATGTAATGAAAATTTTATAAATATTTGATTAATGATTGACTTTGAAAGACATTTAAAGTAATTTAACGGAGCTGATATAAATGATGTATAGGGACGGAGATAAAAAATGCTGGCTAAAGTACTTTCGGCGGCAGTGATCGGACTTGACGCTTTTACCGTAGAGGTCGAAACACATCTGGAAAGAGGACTTCCAGGCCTTTCCATAGTCGGACTGCCCGATAATGTGGTAAAGGAAAGCAAGGACAGGATAAACGCGGCTATCAAGAACTCAGGCTATGTTTTCCCTTTGAAAAAGATCACTGTCAACCTGGCGCCGGCGGATATAAAGAAAGAAGGCTCATCCTATGATCTCCCTATAGCTGTGGCTATTCTCGGCGCGACGGGCCAGCTGGATATTGAGAACACAAAAGGATTTCTGATACTCGGAGAACTTTCGCTTGACGGAACTGTCAGACCTGTCAAAGGAGCGCTTCCGATTGCTGTAATGGCCGAAAAAAAGTATAACGGCATCATTCTGCCCGAAGAGAATGCCGACGAGGCCGCAGTTATTCCTGGCGTTAAAATATATCCCGTGTCCAGCCTGAAAGAAGTGCTGGATATGTTCGCGGATATCTCAAGGAAGGAACCGAGGCGTGTTGACGTAAAAAAACTGTTCGACGAGATGAACCGCTGGGAACTTGATTTTTCGGAAGTCAAGGGTCAGTATCATGTGAAAAGAGCGCTTGAGATCGCGGCTGCGGGCGGCCACAACATCCTGATGATAGGACCGCCGGGAAGCGGAAAGTCCATGCTGTCCAAGAGATTCGCCACCATACTGCCCAATCTGACCCTCGAGGAAGCGCTGGAGACGACGAAGATATATTCGGTCGCGGGGCTGCTGCCGCACAACAGGGGAATAGTCGCCACGAGGCCTTTCCGTTCCCCGCATCACTCCATTTCAGATTCCGCCCTTGTTGGCGGGGGCAGGTTCCCCAAACCGGGCGAGATAAGCCTCGCGCATAACGGGGTTCTTTTTCTTGACGAACTGCCCGAATTCCGCAAGAATGTCCTTGAAGTGATGCGCCAGCCCTTAGAGGACAGGGAGGTCACCATAGCCAGGGCTGCCTCGACGTTGAAATTCCCTTCGAATTTCATAATGGTGGCGGCGATGAACCCGTGCCCCTGCGGATATTACGGAGATCCCACAAGGGACTGTACATGCCCGCCGTACAAAATAAAGAGCTACCTTAGCAGGATATCGGGCCCGTTAATGGACAGGATAGACATTCATATCGAAGTCCCGGCGCTGAAGTACGACGAGCTCGCGCAGAAAAAAGACGCGGAAAAGAGCGGAACGATCAGAGAGCGGGTCGTCAAAGCCAGAAATGTTCAGAACGAAAGATTCAGAGGAAGGAGCATTTACTGCAATTCGGGAATGAATCAGAAGGACCTGAAAAAATACTGCGCGCTGGACGCCGCTTCGGAAAGTATTCTGAAAAGGGCTATCGAGACTCTTTCGCTTTCGGCAAGGGCTTACAACAGGATCTTAAAGGTCGCCAGAACGATCGCCGATCTTAACGGAAAAGAAAACATATGCGCTGAACATATAGCCGAAGCGGTTCAGTACAGAAGTCTGGACAGAAAATATATTTAGGAGCTGAATATGAAAAGCCTTAAAATGAATGACTATTTTTTCCTGGGATTTTTACTTCTCATCTCATTCTATTTTATGATACTGCTGAAACCGTTCGTTATAGACATATTCCTTGCAGCAGTACTATATATAATCTTCAGAAAACTGTTCGCATATACGCTCAAAAAGACAAGAAGCAGAAAAAAATCTTCAGCGATCACCGTGTTCTTTGTCGTTCTGATCGTGGCAATACCTATGACTTTTATAGTGATGATGGTTTCCTTTGAGGCGGCGGAAAATTACAATTATCTCAAGACCCAGCTGCCCGTGATCCAGGATTCCCTCACGAAAGAATCTCTGAAAGAACTGGCCCATAAGCTTCCGGTGATCGGAAATAACATTGCGGATGAGATAGAAGGACTGGATATTGAAAAGCTCAAAGAAACCGGTTCTCAGGTGCTGATGTCGGTAGGGACCTATACCTTCAAGCTCGTTCAGGCGGCATTTTTCAATATAACTTCTTTCATCATGCATCTTTTCTTCACTACATTCATACTATTTTACCTCTTTCTTGACGGTAACGGAATGATAACCAGGATAAGAGCGGTACTTCCCTTTGATGTTGAAGATGAGAAAAAAGCGGCGAACGAGCTGATAAAAATTACCGACACAATCATAATCTATACTTTTCTGATAGGAGTACTTGAAGGTACGTACGGAGGAGCGCTTTTTGCGATCCTAGGAATAAGTTCGCCTTTTTTCTGGGGCGTTCTAATGGTAGTACTGTCTATGATACCTATAGTTGGTGCGAATACGATCATGGTTCCTGCAGCTTTGATCCTTCTTTTCTCCGGAAGCTATGCAAGGGCTGTCATCCTGCTTATTGTCGGAACAGGGGTGATCCTTGTGAACCAGAACATAATTAAGCCCAAGATAGCGGGAGACAGGAGCGGGTTACATCCGGTGCTTATGCTCGTCTCCACCATCGGAGGGATCGCCTGGTTCGGGATGTCCGGATTTCTGGCCGGCCCGCTGATCGCCGCCCTGACTATCGTCGGATGGGATCTGTTCGCTTCAAAATTTAAAGTAGTCAAGCCTGTAAAGGATGAATAATGGCCGTAAGGGTTGTTAAAAATACTTTTCCCGCCCTGGTTATGGTGTGGACAATATATTTACTGGAGCTTTTATTCTCGGATATTGAATATTCAGGCTTCGGCACGGATTATTTTTTTCAGCAGCTGAGAGTGTTTATCTCGTATACGGTCCTCGGACTGATAACCGGCGGGATCGGTGCGGGTATCCTTGCAAGAAAAAGAAAAAAATACTCGAATTATTTTGAAAGTGAACAGGACAGATATTACAGGTATTTTCTTAAGAACTCTCTCATTTCAGCTGTCGCACTTTTCTCGCTTACGGTAAGAGAGCTTATAAATCATCCTCTTCTTTACAGCCGCTCGCTTCTCAAACCTTCTTTCTGGTTCAGCGGAGTGTTCGAGTTCCTGAAGGATAAATTCTCACCACTCTACTTCACGATATTCTTTATTATCATACTGGCGATGTGCGTACATAATCTTATGTACAATCTCTCAATATATCACGGCGCAAAAAGAGTTTCTCTTTACTCCGTTACCATCCTTTCGGGAGTTTTTCTGCTGTTCAATTTCGGGTACCTGAACGCATTTGAAGCAAAAGGTGAAAAAAATATTATTCTGATCGGGGTCGAGGATCTCAGAGCTTCAAATCTTACGGACAGGAAAATATCTGATAAGCCCGCTTTAAAAATGCTGAAAAAAAGATCTTACATTTTTTCGAACTGCTTCAGTATTTCCAACGATCCCAGGGTCAACCTTCTCTCCGTTCTTACATCCGTAAATCCGGAAAAAGGCGAGTATCTTGGAGGCTACAGAAGTTACGGACTTGAAGACAGGACGATATTTTCTATCCTGGCAGATAGCGGGTACAAGACGGGAGTCTTCTCCGACAGAAAGTTCGCCTTCAGCAGGATAAACGATAAAAATGAATATCTGGTTAAATATCCGACAAATAAAGAACTTGTAAGATCGAAGGTTCTCTTTTCACACATGATCATGCCTGTAATTTATAATAACAGATTTTTAGTAAAATATTTTTCAGAAGCGCTGCTGCTGGACCAGTACAGGGATAAAACCTATCTTAAAAGCAGGATAAGGAAAATGATCTCGGGGAAGGATAAGTTCATGTTCCTTTATACAGCGACCGACCATAAAGACTATCTGCCTTTTCCTTACTACAGGACGATAAATTTCCAAAGTGAGGAAGACGCTTTCTTGAATTACCTGAATGATGAAATAAGCAGCATATATGATGATCTAAAAAGGAACGGTAAGCTTGAGAGTACTGTTATTTGCCTTTTCGGGATATCCGGCGGGAGCGGAAGCTTAAAAGCGACGGATCTGAGAATGCCGTTAATAATAAGTTCAGATGATTTTGATCTTGACAGGGTGGTAAAAAATAACTATTCATCTATGGATATTCTGCCGACAGTTCTGGACGCGGCGGGGATAAAGGCTGAAGGATATTCTTTAGACGGCATATCGTTCTTCGACCCGGAATTCGTCAAACAGGATATTATTGTAACCGACGCTTCATTAATCAAGAACGATCCGGGAATATATTTCAGGAATGAAGACGGTTTTGTATCGAAGAACACAGCGGCGGAAAGAGAGATATATCCTCTCGTGAAAAGAGCGCTGATCAGGGGAGATTATAAGCTTGATATAATACCCGGTGAGTCTGATGTCGAATACAGGCTGTACGACATTTCAGCCGACCGCGATGAAAAGAACGATCTGACCGGAAGAGAAACCTCTCTTTCGCGAAAGATGAGGGCCGTATATGAAGAAAAAATAAGTAAAGATCTCAATTACCGCCTGATGAACGGTTATGTTTTGAAATAAACGCGAAAGGTATGAGAAATACCGAGACAGCTGAAGGCAGAAGAATATTTATGACGAAAAGAAGGAAAGCCGCTGAAACTGACGCCTCTGTACTCACTTCCATAAGCCCGAAAATAAATGCCGCAGTACCCTCTCTCACCCCTATGTCGCCAAGACTCAGGGGCAGAAAAGTCTTTAAGAGCACGGCCGCCCATACTCCCGTGAACGCATGGAACGGGTCGATGTCGGAGAACGACATAATAAGAAGCGAGAACTGCGTGGTATAAACGGTAAAAAGAAGAACCGAGAGAAGAAAAAGTATCCCCGCGTCGCGCCTTTTCAGATCTTTTGCCCCGTCGCAGAACCTTTTGAAATTTTCACTTTTCTTTAAGATAGTGTTCTTGAGGTAATAAAAAAGTGTTTTAAAAAGTCCCGGGTGGACCGCCACGAAATATGTCAGGACGGAAATTACGGATGCGAACATGATCAGATTGTAGCGCATCATCACGGATCCCGAAAAGAAAAGGTGCGGCAAGAAAGCCAGCGAGAGGGATCCGAATATCAGAACGGGGAAAACATCATAGATCTTTTCGATTATCCCAAGACTCAGAAGTTTGAGCCTGTCAGCGCTGCTTATGGCGAAGAGCTTTCCCAGCTCTCCGATCCTGCCGGGCGTGATGAACCCGAAAGCGATGCCGAGAAAAGCTGATACCCATATCTGCCTGTCCGGTATACTTGATTCGGAAGCTTTAGCCGCAAGATACTTCCATTTTCTAAACTGCAGATAGATATTGAGGGG